>JBMNQG010000037.1:0-21896 GCA_050944015.1 Oscillospiraceae bacterium | reverse complement strand
CCGAGCCAATATACCTGTGCCCGTCCGTCTCAAAGCCGGTTATTGCCACAAACAGGTCCCCGGCTTTCGCCCTTCGGGAGTCATAACATATATCGCCTATTTCCATTTCAGGATCGGCGCGGAGTTCAACTATTTCAATGTCCTTAAGTATATCCTTTAGTTTCATTGGGTGCCCTCCTTTTCAGCGGACCCGTCAGTAGCGACCCAGATTGCTGTTATCCACCAGAGTAACTTCAATCACTGTTCCGTGCTTGACCATAGTGCCGGGTTCAACGCTCTGTTTTGCAACCAGCACGGTTTCCGAATCGGCAATAATTCCACTGGAGTTTTTGATAAAGAGCCCATAATAGCCCATCCTCTGGCGGGCCACTGAGTATGTAAGGCCGGTAAGGTCGGGGACGGCTTCCTCGCCTTCCGATGCATCCCCTTCCGTATACACGATAATCTGGCTCTGCGTCGCCACAACCGCATTCGCATGGGGAAGCTGGTCGGTAACGACGGCGCCGGAGCCTATCACACGCATATCAAGGTTCATGTTTTTCAGAACCGCCCTGGCCTCCTCCAATGTCAAGCCCTTGAGGTTGGGGACTGTCTTATCTATATGGGTGAGCTCTTCCTCGGTGTAGACGGCCTCAATCCCAAGATATGGCAGAACGTCGGCAAATATCTTGCCCACGGTGGGGGCCGCCATCTGGCCGCCGCTTATATATATTCCCGTCTCGTTGCTGGGGGTGTCCAGCAGCATCAATACGGCTACCTGCGGGTCGTCGGCAGGTACAATTCCTATGAAGGATACAATGTATTCCTTAATGTTTTCCGCGGCTTCCTGAGCCACCTTCTGGGAGGTTCCGGTCTTGCCGGCTATGCGGTAGCCCGCCACATAGGCGTTCCGGCCGGTTCCCTCGTTCCTGTCTCCCACCACTTTCTCCAGTATTTCGCACATGGTTTTGCTGGTTTCCTTGCTTATGACCTGGCGCACAACGGTGGGCTCGTTTTTCATAACAATATTCCCGTCGCTGTCCACAACTTCCTTGACGACGTACGGCTTCATCAGGTATCCGCCGTTGCAGACCGCGCTGACGGCAGTAATAAGTTGAACGGGTGTGATGTTAAATGTTTGCCCGAAGGAGGCCGCAGCCAATTGCGATAGGTTCTGCTCGTTGTAGAACACGTTTTGGCTCCACCAAAGGCTACCGCTCTCTCCGCCCAGGTCGATCCCCGTCTTGCCCGTGGGGGTGACGTCCGGGCTGTTGGCCCTGTCGAAGAAGCCGAAGGCCTCCGCATATTTGTAGAAGGTCCTGGCCCCTACCCTCAGTCCTATGTTGACTAATGCAACGTTGCAGGAATGCTGCATGGCCTGGGTGAGGGTCTGGCTACCGTGGCCGCCGGACCTCCAGCAGTTCACCGGATCGTTACGGCCAAGCACCGGGATGCTTCCGCCGCAATAAAAGTGGTCGTTAATGTTTACTATGCCCTCTTCCAGGGCCATGGCCATGGTTATTATCTTGAAAGTGGAGCCGGGCTCATAGGTGTCGCTTATGGCCTTGTTCCGCCACTGGAGGTTCTGGGCGTCCCGCAGAATCCTGATGCGCTCCTCCTTGTCCTCGGTCTGTGCAAGAATGGCTTTCACCTCGTAGCTGACATCCTGATAGTTGTTGAGGTCAAAGTTGCCCAGGCTGCACATGCCCAGTATCTCGCCTGTTTTGACGTTCATGACTATGCCGGCCGCACCGTTTTGAACGTCGTAGTCCAGTACCGCCTGCTGCAAGTGCTTTTCCAGATAATACTGGATGGTGGAGTCAATGGTGAGCACCACGTCGTTGCCGTCCTGGGCGTCATAATAATCTTCAAACTTGGTAAAGAGCATATCCGTGCCGGCGGAGTTTTTTGCCCGAACAATGCGTCCGCTGACGCCGGACAGGTACTTGTCATACGTGGCCTCTATCCCTGCCAGGCCGTAATTGTCAACTCCCACGAAGCCTATCACATGGGATGCCAGACTGCTGTAAGGGTAATAGCGCTTGGTGTCGGGCTCAATCTTCACGCCCTTGAGGTTGTACTCGTTCTTGAATTCCCGCACCTTGTCGGAGACCTCTTGCTCCACCTTGGTGGCTATGGTCACATACCAGGAGGAGGTCTTCTTTGTCTTTTCCAGAATGTCCTCGTAGTTCAAATCCAAAATCTCGGCCAGTTTGAGGGCTATAAGCTCCGGGTCCTCGTCGTACATTTTGATTTCCGCGGGGCTTATGTAAATGGTGTCCGCACTGGCGCTCATGGCAAGGATTTTCATGTTTCTGTCGTATATGGTGCCCCGGTTCGCCTTTACGACGGTCTCTCTGACCTGCTGCTCAACGGCCAGGCTCTCATACTTTTCGTGCTGCAAAATCTGTATCTGAAACAGCTTTGCAGCCAGCACTATAAAGGCAACTATGCCGCACACTATCAAGAGAAATAGTGTGCGGCGGAGCATCATTCTGTTGGGGGTGGGGAAGGAAGTTTTTCCATGCCTTTTGTCTGCCATATCGGGTCTCCTTGATTAAAAAGCTTCCTGCGTCACGGCAAGCAAGCCGTGATAACCTCACATGATTATACTGCGAGACTTATCCAAAATATTCTCCTATCAACGCAAGAAAGTCTTCCAATCTCTCCAGCAAACCGTTATCTTTGGCTTCCTCCTGCAATACCACCGCTTTATCCGGCGCGGAGCTGTCCACATAATATATCTGGTCGCTTCTGGGCTTCTGCATGCCCAGAACGTTTATTGCATAGTCCTCGATTTCATTGAGATTAAACGCGCTCTCATACTGGATAAGCAGCTTCGCGTTTTCAGCTTTCAGTTCCTCCAGTTTCTCGTTGAGCTGCACCGTCTCATCCGTCACCTGAGTAAGCTGTATGCGGAAAAACAAGGTAAATACCAGCAGCACAGCCACGCAGGCAGCCCCGATAATGGCAAAGGGAGCTACTGCCTGCTTTGTGCGGGCAACAGTTCTGGCTGCCGCCTGCTGGCGTGTCTTTGTCTTTGGCGGGGCAGGCGCCTTTACCGGTTCGTCCAGCGTGGTTTCTGGAAAGAATATAGGATTGTTGAAATCGTAGGCCAGGCTTCCGTAAACTGCATATTGCCTGTATGTAGTATTAGTATTGTCTGCCATTTTATACTCCTTTTGCCAGCCAAAATGGATAAGAATTCCTAACTCTCTCAGCGATTCTCAGCTTGGCGCTGCGAGCCCTGGGGTTGACGGAAATCTCTTCTTCACTTGGTACTATGGGCTTTCTTGTCACGCTCTTAAGCGTCTGCACAAACCCGCATGTGCATACGGGAAAATCTCTGGGGCAGGTGCACCCGTTTTCGCGGGCGGCTATGGCGTTTTTCACTATCCTGTCCTCAAGGGAATGGAAGCTGATTACCGCCAGCCTCCCGCCGGGATTGAGCCTGTCGGCCGCCGTTTCCAGCATTTCAGATATGGCTTCCAGCTCGTCGTTGACGGCAATGCGTATTGCCTGGAAAGTACGCTTTGCAGGATGCTGCTTCTCCCTCAGCGCGGAAGGCGGCATCGCTTTTTTTATAACTTCAACCAGCTCCAGTGTGCTTTCTATCTTCTTAACTTCCCGCCTTTTCACTATTGCCGCCGCTATCTTCGGGGCGTAGCGCTCCTCACCGAAATCGTATAGTATCCGCTTCAGCCTTTCCTCGGGCCAGGTATTGACGATGTCGGAGGCGGTAAGGCTTTCGCTTTCGTCCATGCGCATATCCAGAGGCGCATCCGTCATATATGAGAACCCCCGCTCCGCCTCGTCCAGCTGCGGCGAGGATACCCCCAGGTCGAACAGCATTCCGTCCACGGCTTTTATCCCCAGCCCGTCCAGGATTTTCCCCAAATCGCGGAAGTTGCCGTAAACCATAGTTATCCTGTCCATCAGTGGAGCGAGGCGCTGGGAGGCCCTCTCTAAAGCTCGCTCGTCCCTGTCAATTGCAATGAGGCGCCCGGACTCCAGCCTTTGGGCTATCGCCTGAGAATGGCCGCCACCGCCGAGGGTGCCGTCCACATATACTCCGTCGGGCTTGATGTTCAGCCCCTGGATACATTCCTGAAGAAGCACTGGCCGATGCGTAAACTCCATCAGAACTCCAGCTCCTCCATAACCGCGGCAATGTTCTCCGGCGTAATCTCCTTGACGTAGACTTCCTTCCAGGTGTCGCTGTCCCAAAACTCGGCGTGGTTGTTGCAGCCGATAACTGTCACGTTCTTTTTTAGGCCCGCAAATTCCCGTAGATTCTGGGGTATAAGTATGCGTCCCTGGCTGTCAAGCTCGCATTTGGCGGCATAGGCGAAAAGAGGGCGCATTTTCCTCTGTTGCACGTAGGGCATGGCGTTCACCTTTTCGGTAAACGCCTTCCAGCTTTCTGCGCTGTAAGCCGAAAGGCACTTGTCCGCGGAGAGTGTAACGTAAAAGACATCTCCCAGTTCTTCTCTCAGTTTGGAGGGTATGAACAGCCTACCCTTGGAATCAAGAGTATGATGATATTCACCTGTCACGCCGCCACACACCTCCATTCATTCGTGGGTATTTCCACCACAATGTGCCACTTTGCCCCACTGGTAGCCACCATTATAATAATTAAAAACAAAAAAAGCAAGAGAAAAATTCGTTTTCTCTTGCTATCTTTTCAATATTTTTTCCTTGTTATTCAGTCATTTTTCGACAGTTGCACAAGTTATTGTGGGTATATAAAGCTCGGGGGCGGCAAATCTTCAACATATTGAGTGCAGCCAAAATTTGGGCCGGAAAATTGGCCTAATTGCTTTATCCCGTTACTCTTCCAGGTCAGCCTCGGAAATCTGCCGAATTTGCTGGGTTTGCTGCACGCCGGCCACGTTCCTGAAGCGGACGCGGGACTGGCGGATTTCGTCAAGCGCGGCGGCGACGGCCTCCTCGGTACGGCGCAGGGCGTCGTCTACGTATTCGTTGGCAACCCGCCTCAGTTCCCTGGACTTCTGCTCAGCTGTGGTAATGAGCTCGTTGCTCCTTGCCTTGGCAATGCGGACGATTTCCTGCTCATCCACCAGGCGCCGCGCCTGTTCCTCGGCAGTTTTGCGGATGGACTCCGCCTCCCGCTTGGCGCTGTTGATGAATTCTTCCTTGGATGAAACCAGCCGTTTGGCCTCCGCCAGCTCCACCGGGAGCTGGGCCTTGATTTCCTCCAACAGGCTCAGGACTTTGTCCCTTTCAATTATGCACTTCTCATTCCCAAGAGGAACGCCCCAGGCTTCAGAGACCATGGTATAAAGCATTTCAACGAGTTCAAGGACTCCGTTTTCCATTAATGTGTTACCTCCTCATTTACGACTTTCTAATTACGTCGTCGATAATTTCTGCGGGTACGAATTCGGAGAGGTCAGCGCCATACTTGGCCATTTCTTTCACCGCCGAAGAGCTGAGATATGTATATTTCTCGCTTGCGGTGAGGAAAAGAGTATCCAAGGACGGGTTGATTTTTTTTGTTATCGGGTCGAAGCTGCCCGGATATATTGCTGTTTTCATGTACTATACCTGTCTATGCTTCCTTGCCGTACACCGTCAACTTTACCTTACCATAGTAGTATTCCCTGCTTTTGAAATATGGCGGCAAAGCCACGGGCAAGGTAAGTTCACGCATGGTTTCGCAAACTATTATACCACCATCTGACAAGATGTCAAACTTGAAAATTTTATGGAGAGCCTTGTCGGCAAGTCCGCTGTCGTACGGCGGATCAATGAAGATAATGTCGAACTTCCCGCACCGCTCCAGATATGCGAGTGAATCGCCCAGTACGACCTCTCCCTCGAACTTGCATAGTTTCAGGTTTTCCCGCACCAGTTCCACCGCGCCCCGTGACTGGTCCACAAACACGGCGCTGGACGCTCCCCGGCTCAGGGCTTCAATCCCCAGCTGGCCGCTTCCGGCAAACAGGTCCAGCACGCGCCTGCCCTCTATGTCAAACTGGATAATATTGAACATGGCCTCTTTCACCATGTCGCTGGTGGGGCGTATCTCCATGCCCACAGGCTCTTTCAGCTTTCGTCCCCGGGCGGCACCTGTTATTATTCGCATTTTCTATCCCTTCCCCTGTATGATTTTAATCTGCCGGCCACACGGCGCCTTGTCAGGACTCTTCGTCCTTCGGTCCATGGAAATGCTCCCACACCGCTTGTGCGGTATTTCTGGGCACTGCCTGGCAGAGTTCTTCAAATGTGGCTTCCCGTATGGCTTTTATGGTCTTGAATTGGCGCAAAAGTGCGCTTCGCCGCTTTTCCCCCACACCCTTAATCCGGTCCAGTTCCGAACCGAGGCTCACGGAGCGCAGGGAGCGCTGGTATTCGATGGCGAACCTGTGCGTTTCCTCCTGTATGTTCACGATTAAGGCAAACACCGCGGGATTGCCGGAAAGCCCAATCTCATTTCCCTGGGCCGTGATAAGCCCCCGGGTGCGGTGGCGATGGTCCTTTACCATGCCGAACACAGGCAGGTTGATGCCCAGTTCCCCCAATACCTCCTCAGCTGCGCCGGCATGGGCGGCGCCGCCGTCTATCAGCAGCAGGTCCGGCAGGGTGCCGAACTTCTCGTCCCCCTCCAGATAGCGCCTGAACCTCCTGGAGAGGACCTCCTGCATGCTGTGATAGTCGTCCTGTCCTTCAATCTCTTTGATTTTAAACTTCCGGTACTCCCTTTTCAGCGGCCTGCCCCGCCAGAATACCGTCATGGCGGCCACAACGCCGTCGTTTCCCAGGTTGGATATGTCAAAAGCTTCAATCCGCTCCGGCAGCCTAGGCAGCTCCAGGGTATTCTGGAGCCACTCCAGGGTTTTCAGGCGGCGCTGAGCGGCGGTGGTGGAACGCAGGCACTCCTCCCTGGCGTTCAGTACGGCGGCCTCCACCAGTTTTAGCCTGTCACCCCGCTTGGGGGTCTC
The DNA here is from genome assembly GCA_050944015.1 of Oscillospiraceae bacterium. Taxonomy (GTDB): domain Bacteria; phylum Bacillota; class Clostridia; order Oscillospirales; family Oscillospiraceae; genus DUOX01. The sequence continues at coordinate 14,949 of JBMNQG010000037.1, read as the reverse complement.
TATTCTTACTTTTCTGCCCGCCGCCTGGGTGAGAAGCTGCTCCAGGGGCTCCCTGTCCTCTATTTCGACGGGCAGGAGTATTACGCTGGGCCAGGCGCCTCTTATGGTGTAGTATTGCCGGACAAGGCCGGATATAGCCTCGGCGTCGGATTCCAGGGGCTCTTCCATTAGTTCGTAATCCTTCCCGGCCAGCTCCCCGTCCAAATAGTGCAGCACGGTAAAGCAGAATTTTGCGCCACGGAAAATGCCCACCGCGTCGGTGTCCGCTATGGCAGCCCCGATAACCCTCTGGCGGTTACGCAGGCCGGCTATTGCCCGGAGCCTGTCCCGGTACTCCGCAGCCAGCTCAAAGCGCATTTCCTCCGCCGCCTGCATCATTTTTTCCTCAAGCTCCCTGGTAAGCTCGTCCGTTTTTCCGTCCAGAATCATCTCCGCCTCCCTTATGGAGCGGCGGTACTCCTCCGCCGAGCGGCCCTCCAGGCAGTAGCCTGCGCAGGCGCCCATATGATAGTTCAGGCAGGGACGGTCTTTACCAATGTCCCTTGGGAACTTCCGGTTGCAGGTAGGTAATTTCAAGGCTTTGCATAATGTGTCTATTATTTCCCTTGTAACGTTCCTGCCGCCGTAAGGGCCGAAATATCTGGCCCCGTCCCTGGCAATTTTGTTGGTTATGGTAAAGGTGGGATACTCGCTTTGAACGTCAAGCCTTATAAATGGGTAGCCCTTGTCGTCCCGCAGCAGGATGTTGTATCGGGGCTGGTGCCGCTTAATCAGGGAGTTTTCCAGCACCAGGGCCTCCAGCTCCGAATTGGTTACGATAACATCGAAATCCGCGACCTTGGACACCATTGCCTCCGTTTTGGGGTCGTGTTCCCCTTTAAAATAGCTGCTTACGCGGTTTTTAAGCTGTTTTGCCTTCCCCACGTAAATGACCTCTCCTCTGCTGTCCTTCATGATATAAACGCCTGGCAGCAGGGGCAGGTTATTGGCCTTTTCGCGCAGAACCTCAATCATTGCAACAACCTCTCAGGCGGAGCTAATAATCAACTGCTGGTCTGGGAATTTTTATTTCCGAACACGCACCACAGGGTCACGGTGGCCACCACAATTATTCCTCCGAACAGGGCAAAAATCCCCGGCTTCTCTCCGTCGAATATGGCAACCCATACGGGATTAAGCAGCGGCTCCATGGCCCCCAACAGCGAGCATGCCAGAGGCGGGCAGTGTTCCGCGGCTTTCACAAAGAGTATGTACGGGATGCCAAGCTGAAATACGCCCAGAATAAGTATGGACAGCAAAGGGACCGCCGCGACCTGGGGTTTTGTAATAAAGATAAAGGGCACCGACACAAGAGCGGTCATAACCTGCCCGAAAAAAACGCAGCTCATCCGCTCGGTACTGTCGGCATTGCCTATGGTGATATACATACCCGCCATGAACATGCCGGCGAATATGCCGACTATGTTGCCGAGAAGATGGCCGGGAGTAAGCTGGTCCAGGAAAAACAGGGAAATCCCCGCAAGGGTGAAAACAACCGCCAGCAGGTCCGCCCTGCTGAACTTCTGCTTAAATAACAGGGCGGAAAAGACCATTATAAAAACCGGGGCCGTAAACTGCAGCACTATGGCGTTGGCGGCCGTTGTGAGCTTGTTGGCAACCACGAAACAGGTGTAGACAAAGCACATTATAAGGCCGGATATAAGGGTTTTTCTGTTTGTTATGACGGGCAGTTTTTTGAGTTTGATGTAAGCGAACACCACTATTCCAGCCACCGCGCTTCGCGCTCCCGATATTACAAAGGGGCTCCATGGGATAAGCTTTATGAATATTCCCGCAATACTCCACAGGGTGGCGCAAATCAGCATTTGGAGTATCGCCACGTTCCTTTCCGAAAGAGTTTTCACCTGATACGCAGCTCCTTGAAACAGGCAGGCGCCGGCCCGCCAGCAATAATGGTTTATAGAAAGAAAGGGCGTGTTTTCAAACACGCCCTTGGATATTCAGGGTTTAATACTATTCCGAAAAATCAGAGGCAATTAGCTCTGACAGAGTGTTGATGGCTTCTACTTCGTCAGACCCGTCGGCAATTATGTTTATGGTCGTTCCTTTGACGATACCCAGAGAGAGGACACCGAGGAGACTTTTTGCGTTTACTCTGCGTTCGCCCTTTTCAATCCAGATGCTGCTCCTAAACTCGTTTGCTTTCTGTATGAAGAAAGTTGCCGGTCTGGCATGCAGCCCAACCTGATTATTTATAAGAACCTCCCGGATTACCATCCATGCCCACTCCTTTTTTTTATTGAAGACTTCTATTGTTATCATTCTATCAAAACAATATTTTATCGTCAACTGATTTTACCTATTTTGGTAAATTGCACAGGTATTTTAAATGCAGAAAAGTTTATTTTACTTCAGTTCTACAATAGTAACTCCAGTTTCTCCTTCGCCGAAGCGGCCAAGCCTAAAACCTTTCACCACCTTGTTCCTTTTAAGGCTGTCGTGTACGGCCTGGCGCAAAGCGCCCGTCCCCTTGCCGTGAATAATGGTGACGCTGCTTAGATTCGCCATTGCCGCGCTGTCCAGGTACCGCTCCAATACCGGTATGGCCTCGTCCGTCATCATTCCGCGGATGTCCAGTTCCGGGCTCACCGAGGCGGTATTGAGCTTTGAAGTTCCCGATTTAATATACTTTTCCAGCTTATTTGCTGGTTCATCCTCCAAAAGCAGGACCTCGGATTCCTTCGCCGTAACCCGCATGATTCCCGCCTGGAGCTCCAGCCCCCTCTCCGGGTCTACGGATATGACCGTGGCCTTGATTCCCATTGGCAGGATTTCCACCGTATCGCCGGGCCGCACGGGCCTGGAAGGCTGCTGCTCCCGGACCGGTTTCCTTTTCCGTGCCGTCAGGCGCTCCTCCGCCTCGTTCAGCTTTCTACGGAGCAGCGCCCTGGCCTCGTTAATGCGCTGGTAATCCTCTTCCTTGGCCTGACGTTTCCGCATTTCATCCAGCTGGGCGAATACCTCCTCCGCCTCACGGCGGGCCTCCTCCAGTATCCGCTCCGCCTCGCGCCTCGCCCTTTCCTCGGCCTTTTCCAGGCGCACTGCCAGTTCGCGGCGCATTTGCTCCGATTTTTTAAGATTTTCCTCGGTCTCCCGGAGCTTCTTCGCCTCCTCCAGCCTGTCCCTTTCAATTAATTGCCTGGCCTGCTCCAGTTTTTCTATAGTCTCCTCGAAACTGGCGCTTTCAATTCCCACTCTGCCCTTGGAGTCTTCTATGATTTCCTCGGGCATCCCCAGCCTCTCCGATATGGCAAAGGCGTTGGACTTGCCCGGTATTCCCAGCAGGAGCCTGTAGGTGGGCTGCAGAGTCTCAATGTCAAACTCGCAGGAGGCGTTCTGCACTCCGGGGGAGGAAGTGGCGTAGACCTTAAGTTCCGCATAGTGGGTGGTGGCGGCAATTAGGGAGCCGCGCTTCCGGGCGTACTCAATAATCGCTATGGCAAGGGCAGCCCCCTCCACGGGGTCGGTGCCCGCCCCCAGCTCGTCGAAAAGCAGCAGGGTATCCGGGCCGCACTCCCTCAGGATGTTCACGATATTGGTCATATGGGATGAAAACGTGGACAGGGACTGCTGAATGCTCTGCTCGTCGCCTATGTCCGCCAGAACCGCCTTGAAAACCGGCAGGCTGCTGCCGTCGGAGGCGGGTATGTGCAGCCCGCACTGGGCCATTACGCTGAGAAGCCCAATGGTTTTAAGGGAAACCGTCTTTCCGCCGGTGTTGGGACCGGTGATTACAAGGGTATCGAACCCGTCCCCCAGCTCCACGTCTATGGGCACCGCCGTCTCCTGGTTCAGCAGCGGATGCCTTGCCTGCCTCAGCTTAAGCCCCGTTTCCGAAATGACGGGCTCCGTGCACTTCAGCTTGTAACTTAGCTTCGCCTTGGCAAAAATGACGTCAAGCTCCACCAGCAGGCTGAAATCGCTGGCAATATCGTCCTTTTGGGCTGCGCAGTCTGCGGAGAGCTCCATGAGTATGCGCTCAATCTCCTGCTTTTCCTTTGCCCTGAGCTCCCGCAGCTCGTTGTTGGCCTTTACCACCGCCATGGGCTCTATAAACAGCGTGGCGCCGCTGGCGGAAACATCGTGGACAAGGCCGGGAACCGCCCCCTTGTGCTCGGCCTTTACCGGCACCACGTAGCGCTCCGACCTGGTTGTGATGATGGGTTCCTGAAGAACCTTTGAATACGAAGGGGACGAAATAATCTTCTGCAGCGTCTCCCGGATTCTGGAGTTGGTGGCCCGTATCAGCCGGCGTATGGAGGCCAGTTCCGGGCTGGCAGAGTCGGCAATCTCCTCTTCCTCAGTTATGCAGCCCGTTATCTTATCCTCCAGAAACCGGTTGGTCCGAAGCGAGCGGAAAAGATAATCTATCTCAGTGGGCTGGGACCTGTCCCCTTCCCCGTATGAGCGGACAAGGCGGGCGGACTGTAGCACTCCGGCAATATCCAGCAGTTCCCTGGGGTTGAGCATTCCGCCCATGTCAGCCCGGGCCAGGGCGGAGCGCACGTCCTTGACTCCGGAAAAGGAGGGGCTGCCCTTTACCGCCATCATTGACCTGGCTGCGGTGGTCTCTCCAAGCCTGCGCCTGACTTCGGCAGGGTCGCCGCTGGGCCGGACGGAAAGCGCCTTTTCCTTTGCCGGCTGGCTGGCCGCCTCCCTGGAGAGCATCTCCAGCACCGCGGGAAGCTCCAGCGTTTTAAGTGACTTTTCGTATAAATTCATTGAGAAAACCTCGTGTTTTTATTTAGAAACAGTTCAGGGATTTGTAATAGTCAAGAGAGCGAAATCCCCTCTCCAGCTGCTCGCGCACATACGCCTCGCAAATGTCGCCCAGCCGTTTCTGCGCGGCTGCGTCAAGGGTAAAGGAAAATATCTTTTTCGGATTGGAATTCACGATATGCCTCATGGCAGCAAGGGAGCCCGCGCAAAGGGGCAAGGCGGCACTCCCCTCCTCAGGCCGGCATTCCCGGCAATAGACGGTTCCTCCCGTTAAGCTGAAGACCGGCAATATTATGTCAACCTTTCCGCATACCCCGCAGGCGGAAAGCTCCGGCTCGTACCCCGACAGGCACATGAGGCGCAGCTCGAAGGCGGATTTGACGTGCTCCGGCGAGTACAAGCCCCGGCTCAGGGCATAAAGGGCGTTGAGCCCCAGCCTCAAAAGTTCGGGGCTGGCGCTGTCCCCTTCGGATACCGCCTCCAGAAGTTCGGCAAAATAACTGGCCAGTGCCAGCAGGCAAATGTCCTGGCGCACGCCTAAAAACTGCTCTATGGTCTCCGCCTCGTCCATGGACCATCTGCCTTTGTTGCAGAAAAGCGTCATTTCGGAAAAGGTCAGAAACTGAGAGGCAGCCCGTATCCTGCTGCCCTTTCTAAGGGCGCCCCTAGCGTTGACGGTGAGCTTTCCCTCGCTCTCCGTCAAAACCGTCAGTATCTTGTCCGCCTCCCTGTATTTAACCTCCCTGAGGACGAGAGCTTTAGTGGTGACATGCATATTATGTAAACCCCATCCCTGTTCTCCCTGCTCAGTTAAGGGTGTTCGGGTAATCGGAGCCTGGGTTATGCTAAAGGCTCACCGCCGCCGGAGGCGGCGGATTGTCCCTGGCGGGACGCCTGGCCAAGATTCTCGGACGCCCGGTACAGCAGGTAGCAAATTGGGTCTCCCGTATCCTTGAATACTTCCCAGAAAATCTTTCCTGTCAAATCTGCCACCTCCCAGTATTATTCTTTCACCCTGGTGCGCAGATATAGCCGGAAAATTTTAATCGCTGAATCCAAAATTGCGGAGCAGGAACTGGCTGTCGCGCCAGTTTTCCTTCACCTTAACCCAGGTCTTAAGGAAAACCTTCGTGCCCAGAAAATCCTCGATTTCCTTTCTCGCCAGCTCGCCTATCCTTTTTAGCATGGCGCCGTTTTTGCCAATGATTATGCCCTTGTGGGTGGCTTTTTCGCAATAAATGTTCACGTCCAAATCGACTATTCCATTTTCTCTTTCGGAAAATCTTACGACCTCCACGGCTGTGCCGTGGGGCACCTCCTTGTCCAGGCAAAGCAGGAGCTTTTCCCGGATAATTTCCGCGCAGATCTGCTTTTCCGGCTGGTCGGTGACGATGCCCTCCGGAAAAAGTGGCGGCCCCTCCACGGCGTACTTTTCGAGCTGCTGCAGGATAAGGTCCACCCCGTCTCCAAACTGGGCGGAGATGGGTATGATTGCGTCAAAATCGTGGGCCTTTGCGTACAGGTCTATAACGACAAGAAGCTCCGCTTTGGGAATAGTGTCGATTTTGTTTATGCACAGAACGGCGGGGACTCTCTCCTTCTTTATCCTGGCAATGCGCTCCGCCTCCAGGTCGCCGATCTTAGCGACGGGTTCCACCAGAAGCAGAACCGCATCCACGCCGGCTATGCTTTCGCCTGCCACCCTTACCATATAGTCTCCCAACTTGGTCCGGGCCCTGTGGAAGCCGGGGGTGTCCATAAGCACAAATTGAGTATCCCCCTTGTTGACCACCGCGGTAATTCGGGTCCTCGTGGTCTGGGGCTTGTGGGTTACAATGGCCACTTTTTCACCCGCCAGCGTATTGGTCAGGGTGGATTTTCCCACATTCGGCCGTCCCACTATGGCTATCATTGCATTTTTAGTAATGCTCATTTGTACCGATTCCTCTCATTTTTCAGTTTCCTGCTGAAAAAAATAAAGTATATCCACACGGGCAATGTGAGGACAATCGCAGCCGCCGCCAAGGGGTGTTGGGCAGCAAATCGGGCGGTTCTTGCCAGTTTTTCCGCCCGAAAGAATATGACACCGCCCACAACAGCGGAAAAAGCCGCGCATATCAGCACGGAACCGGCGGCAATATCCTTTACCCTGGCTACCTTGTGGGAATTTCCCGGGTGTATGGCGTTACAGGCCGTCTCAACGGCGGTGTTCAGGCACTCCGCCGACAATACAAGGGCTATGCATATAAGTACCGCCGCCCATTCCGCAGCTCGGATGCCCGTGACAATGCCCGCCAGAATCACGTAAAAGGCAACACAAAGGTGGATTCTCATATTGCGCTCGGTTCTAATTGTATATATTATCCCACGAAAAGCGTAAACAAAGCATTTCATCTTTCTAAACCCAGCTTCTGGCAAATATATTCCTCGCGGGAGCGCATAAGGCGCTTCTGCTCCCCTTCATCCATGTGGTCGTAGCCCAGCAGATGCAGCACCGAATGAACGGTGAGATAGGCGATTTCCCGCTCCGGGCCGTGGCCGTATTCCTCCCCCTGGGACCGGGCTTTTTCAAGGGACAACACTATGTCGCCCAGCAATATGTAGCCCGTGTCCAGGTCGCGCTCTGCAGCTTGGGGGTCGAATTTGCCGGGGGTAAACTCGCTTAACGGAAAGGACAGCACGTCCGTGGCGCTGTCCACGTTCCTGTACCGGAGGTTAAATTCCCTTATCCCCTGGTTGTCTGTAAGGAGGACGTCAATTTCACAGGGCTGACTTACGCCCTCCGCCTCCAGGGCGGCGCAGGCGGCCCGGCGAATGAGGGAGTACGCTCCCGGCATGCCCAGTCCTCTGCCGGTGCGGCTAACGTTTATCCTGTGCTTAACCATCATTTTTTCCTCTTTCCGGTTTTTGCCGCCCCCTCCGCGCGGGGCTTTTCAAACCTGTCGTAGGCCTCTATTATTTTCTGCACAAGGGCATGGCGCACCACATCCGCCGGGGTAAGGTTGCAGATGGCAATGCCCTTAATGCCCTTCAGCACGCGGATGGCCTCCTTGAGGCCGCTGACCTTGTCCCCGGGCAGGTCGATTTGGGTGATATCCCCGGTAATGACTATCTTTGAGCCGAAGCCCAGTCGGGTAAGGAACATCTTCATCTGCTCCCGTGAGGTGTTCTGGGCCTCGTCAAGGATTATAAAGCTGTCGTCCAGGGTACGTCCTCGCATGTATGCCAGCGGGGCCACTTCAATGTTGCCCTGCTCCATGTATTTTGTATAAGTTTCAGCGCCAAGCATGTCAAACAGCGCGTCATACAGGGGTCTCAGGTAGGGGTCCACCTTGCTTTGCAGGTCGCCGGGCAGAAAGCCCAGGCGCTCGCCGGCTTCAACCGCAGGACGGGTCAGGATTATGCGGTTTACGGTCTTGTCCCTGAAGGCGGCCACCGCGGCGGCCACGGCCAAATACGTCTTGCCCGTGCCCGCGGGGCCTATGCCCAGCGTTATGGTGTTGTTGAATATGGCGTTGACATAGGCCTTCTGGCCCAGAGTTTTGGCTTTGACGGGCTTGCCCTTGGCGGTGATGCAGATCACATCCCCGGCAAGCTCGCTGATTTTTGCCTCCCGTCCCTCCTGCACCAGCTTTATGATGTATCGCACGTTCTGGGCGTCAATAATCTCTCCCCTGGCCGCAAGGCTGAGAAGTCCCTCGATGGCCTTCTCCGCATGCATTACTGCCTCGGGCTCCCCGGAGATTCTAAGCTCCGAATCCCGGTCCGTTACCTTGACGCCCATTTCGTTTTCGATAATTCTCAGGTTCTGGTCGAAAGAACCGAACACATTGATAATGTGCTCCATCCTGTCGACGGCCAGTATTCTTTCCGTCATTCAATAAGTCTCCTTCGACGGCTAAAGCCGTATCTATCTTATTGTACAACAATCGGCTGCTTTACCGCAATCTGTTCGGTACACTCCGCCCGGAGGGTGACGGTGAGCAGGCCGTTTTTCTCCGAGAAAGAGTATTGGGAGGACACAACTTTCCCGTCTTCCCCAATCTGCTCCAGCAGGCGGGACATAAGCTGGGCCTCCAGTCTTTTCCTAAGCCCGCTTCTGTCTTCAGGAACGGAGCGGGTTTCAAACTCCAGATACTTTTCCGTGACCAGCTTTACTGGAAGGGCAAATACGTTTTCCCATTTAAGCTGGTCCACCGTGATGATTTTATCACAGTTTGGCTCAGAAATTCCACTGTTAAGATAAAAATTTATCCTTTTTGTACCTAAAATAAGGGCATATTTGGTGCTCTCCCTGCCGGTGTAGGCCTTTTCCCTGTACTTCAGGGGCGCGGCGGCCGATATTTCATACCAGGTACGGGCCTTGACGTCCGCCAGCGCGTGCACCATGCGGGGCGGGGCAAAGCTGCTGGGCACGTAGCAGCTTACCAGTTTTTCGCCCGCCAGAACCGTCTGTCCCACGCTGACGGCGGCGGCGCCCCTGTAAACCCTCATCTCCGAAATTATACCCGTTTTCCCGGCAACTATATCGTGGGGCGTCTTTTCGTCCACTATCTCCGGTTTAAGCGTGCGCTCCCTAACCAACACTTCCGCCCGGGAGCCCTGGACGTTAACCGTGAGCCAGCTTATCTCGGGCAAAATGAGCTGGACTCTGCTCCTGACGTCCTCCGTGCTGATGGACGGCCAGAAGCTGCCGATTCCCACCCCGCATTCATCCAATGCACCCAGTATCCGCCACGCGGGGACGGTTTCGTTTCCCTTGACTTCTATCTCCCATATATGCAGCGAGGACCAGGCCAGGGCTGCAAGGCAGGCCAGCAGCCCCGCCAACAGCACGTATCTGCCCCGCAACTTTTTTAGGTGGACGGGAAAACCGCAGGGTTTCACCCATTTCACGCTGCACTGGCCGCGCCGGACCAGGTCCTGCAGTTTGGGGAGATGGCGGCTTCGTACGGTAAGCCTCAGGGTAAATTCGTCAACATACTCTACCCACCAAAACTTCACCCCCGTATCGGCGCACAGGTTCAACACGTTCACCGGCTGGGCGCCGCTGACCTCCACCCGGACATAGCCCAGAATTGTGTAAATAATGCGCTCCATACTTCCCCCTAATTGAAACTCACCGAAAATATCTGGCCTATTATCACCAGCTCCGTCTTGTTCATGGCTTTCAGTTCAAGTCCCTCGCCCCATATCTTGACCTGAACCCTGCCTCCCTTTATTACCACGTTCTCCCGGGAATACTCAAGGATGCCTCTGTGGTTTTCAATCAAGGCTCTGCGGCACCCGGTTATGGTAAGCTTTGGCATGCCTGCGGCGGCCTCCGGGGGTATGTCGAAAGCCTCTGCCACTTCCAGCGCCAAACCCATCTTCTTTTTCAAGGCCACCACCTCCGTAAAAGAATTTATGCGCCGCATGGCAAAAATAGGCCATAAGCTGCATAGTCTGTTTATATGGACATGCAGGCAGGTGGTGCAAAATGAAAAGAAGACTGAAAATCCTCCTTCCTATCCTTGGGGCGCTGCTGGCTTTCGCGGCCCTGCTTGTGGGCTCCGAAGAAGCGGTGGAACACGCCAGGGAGGGGCTTTCCCTCTGCGGCCGGATAATCATCCCCTCCCTGTTTCCTTTTCTGATGCTGTCCACTCTCCTGTCCCAGCTTGGCCTGCCCCGGTACCTGGGCAGGCTTTCCGCCCCGTTGATGAAGCTGCTTTTCGGAGTGGGCGGAAACGGCACGGCGGCCTTTGTGCTGGGGATTACGGGCGGCTACCCCATTGGCGCTTCAGTGGTGACGGAAATGTACCGCACGGGGCAGGTAACCAGGGATGAGGCCCAACGGCTGCTGGCCTTCTGCAACAACTCCGGCCCCGCCTTTATCATAGGGGCGGCGGGGGTGGGCATATTTTCAAGCCCCGTCATCGGGCTTCTGCTTTACGCTGTACATATATGCGCCGCAGTGGCCGTGGGCGTTCTGATGTCAAGCGGCTCCCATGAAAGCGGGCGCAGGCCCGGCGAGGTTCAGGCCCATTTTCAGGCCAGCCGCTTTGCCACAGCCTTATCGGCATCAGTAAAAAGCGCCGCCAGCACCGTAATAAGCATTTGCAGCTTCGTGGTTCTTTTTTCCGTGCTAACGGGGGTGCTGGACGCCCTGGGCCTTTTTTCCGCTGCCGCAGGGAGCATCGCGGTTTATGGCGGGTTGGAGCTGGGCTGGGTCAGGAGCCTTCTTGCGGGCTTATTGGAGATAACCAGCGGTATAGGCGCCATGGATGGCATGCCGGCCACCCCGTCGAACCTTGCCCTGGCGGCCTTCATTTTGGGCTGGGGCGGGCTGTCGGTACAGTGCCAGGCGCTGGCCATCATTGAGGGCACAGGATTAAAAAGCACCCGGCATTTTGCCGGGCGCCTGCTGCACGGAATTATTTCCGCGTTATTAGCCTTATTCCTTTTTACAGCTCTGGGCTTTTAGACGCTACGGCCTTCAGGCTGCGGACTGGTATTGGTCGTACTCCGCTCCCAATATCTCATGCAGGTTCCGCAGGCCGGCCTTCATGGCATTATAAAGGCTCTCGTTAATGACGCCAAGGTTATCCCCGTTTTCATAGGCGTCTATGGCCTCGCGCAGGTCCCAAAGCCTGTACCTCCAGCCCGCGCTATAGATTCCGTAGTCGTAAAGATCCACCATAAACATGGGCGCGTATCCCGCGCTCTTTATCCGGGTCTCCCCCGTGTCCAGGTTCTTTTCCAGATTAACGTTCACCACCGCAGTAAGGTTGGTGAAGGGGTCGTTCTGGCATGAAATATAGTTGCCCAGGGAATAGCAGATAAGACCTGTTTTCTCGCCGCCCTCCCCGTCCGCAACCTGCCTGAGTTCCATGGGCTGCGGCACATGGGTGTGCCCGCCAAGAATAATATCGGCTCCATTTGAAAACAGGAAGTCGGCCAGCTCGTACTGGTACTGGGCGGGGGTCGTATGGTATTCATATCCCCAGTGCATGAACACCGCAATGAGGTCGCAGTCCAGCTCCCTTGCCGCTTCCATGTCGGCGGCAATGGCGTCGTAGTCGATAATGGACAAGTTGGTCAGATAGTCCTCGCAAAAAACGTTCACGGCGTATTCAAAGCCGGTGATGGGAATCCCGTTTGTACCGTAGGTATAGGCAAGAAAGGCTATCCTGATGCCCCCCGCGTCCGCAACTGTTATGCCGTTTTGGGCGTCCCGCTCCTCCTGGGAGCGGTAGGTTCCCACATGGGCAAGGCCGTTTGCATCCAGAACGTCAAGAGTTTGAATAAGCCCGCTCTGGTAGCTGTCCACGGCGTGATTGCTGGCAGTGGAGACCAGGTCTATGCCCACGTTTTTCAGGCTTGCGGCCAGCCCCGGCGGGGACTTGAACATGGGGTAGCCGGTATATTCGAAGGTGTTTGGGAAAGTGGTTTCCAGACAGCATACCGCATAGTCCGCCGCCGCCAGATATCTGGCGGCGCCGCTCATTATTTCAGTGTAATCGTAGTTTCCTCCGTCATATGCCTCGGCGTTCAGGCCGCTGTGGCAGACCAAATCCCCCGCCACCGCCAGCGTGGCGCTTATAATGGCAGGCTCAGGCTCCGCCGCCGGAGTCGGCGAAACCTCCTCAGGCGCCGGGGTTTCAACGGGTTCCGGCACTGCATGGGTCTCCCCGGCGGAATCTTCAGTTTTAAGGGCAAATTTGCCGTAGATTGCCAAACCGAGCATCGCGGCCAGAATCAGCGCAGCAGCGGCAATAATACCCCTTCGGAAACTCTTCACGGCTATTTCTCCTCAGGTTCCAGGCTCTCCTCTATCACTCTGGCCAGGAAATCAAAAGCGTCCGTTTCATAGCTCTCAAGGGTGCCCTCGTCCGCCGCCTTTCTTAGAGCGGCGTCGTAGGGGATGCTGGCCACCACGGGAATGTCCGAGAAAACCTCGCTGAGGCTGAAATCTTCTACGGCAAAGTTCTCCACGATTCCCATGACCGGAACATACAGCATCTCCGCCAGGTTCACCGCCCGGCGCACGGGCATTGCGGCGGCTTCACCCGGGATCGCCACGCAAAGGCTGGAGTCAAAGGGCATGGTGGTGTAGTATTCCAGCGGAATGTCCCCGGCGCCCGTTGGCATGTCCACCAAAAGCACGTCCAAATCTTTTTCCCACTGGGCTTCGGTGAAGAGATATACGGCGGCCTTGGCAGTGTCAATCCCCGACCAAATGATGGGCTCCTTCCGGTCTTCGGAGATAAGGGCCATGGATATTACGGGTATCCCGCCGGGGCTTTTTATGGGAACAAGGGACGGCATTTCCCCCAAAACCGGCTCCTTCATCCCCAGCAGATGGGGAATGCCCGAATTGACAATGTCAGCGTCCAGAATTCCCGCCTTTAAGCCGCGCTTTTTCAGCGCTGTGGCCAAAAGGACGGTCATCACCGTCTTGCCGGTGCCGCCCTTGCCGCTTATTACGGCAATAACCTTTTTGGCAGGCTTTTTTGTCCTGGAGGCGCACTCTGCACCGCAGGCGGAGCAGTCATGGGTGCAGGAGTAAAACTCCTCAAGGTAGGCGTTTGCCTCCTCTTCGCTCATGTTTTTGAAATTTTCGAGTATATCCATATTTTACACATCCTCATTATTAAGTTACTTAAAAACTCTATCATGATTTCTACAAAAAATAAAGTGTAATATTAAATGCCAAGTTTTCCGGTTTTTTCAGGTCCCGTCATATACTTTACCGGCCCGATGGCTTATTGTCATGCGTTCCGGGCTGTGATAATATGCACATAAAGCTAATTTTTATGTAGAGAGGTTTCACATGGATGAGCTTGCCAAAAACCAAACGCACACCGTCGTCATTACGGGTTACAATTCCGAGGGCTTTGGAGTCTGCCGTGTCGGAGGGCGGGCGGTCTTCGTACCCAGGGCTCTTGCGGGCGAAACCTGGGAAATAAAGATAGTCAAGGTCGGGTCCTCCGCCGTTTACGGCCGGGGCGAAAAACTGCTGGTACCCTCCCCCGCCAGGCTTCAGCCCGGGTGCCCGGTTTTCGGCAAATGCGGCGGCTGCGACCTTTGGCATATGAGCTATGAAGAGGAGCTCAGCTTCAAGCTGGGCCGGGTAAACGACGCGCTCCGGCACATCGGCGGCCTGGACTTTCAGGTGAAGGAAATCATGGGCGCAGACAAGATTACAGGCTACCGGAACAAAGCGATTTATGCCGTGGGCGGAAGCGCCCTGAACCCCGTCACCGGCTTTTACCGGAGCCGCAGCCATGACATAATACCCGTGGAGCGCTGCCTTATCCAGCCGGAACTGTTAGACCGTGTCGCAGCAGCGGTCAGAAGCTGGATGACTGAAACGGGGGTGGAGCCCTATGAGGAGAAAACGGGAAAGGGCGCCGTCAGGCACGTTTTTTCGCGCTGCGCCTTCAAAACCGGACAGGCCATGGCCTGCATAGTTTCAGCGCGGGGCTTTGGAAAAAACACCTCGGCTCTGGTCGACGCCTTGAGGCAGGCCTGTCCCGAGCTGACCAGCATTGTGCTGAACATAAATAAAACTCACGGCAACACGGTTCTGGCCGGAGACTTTTACACCCTTTGGGGCACCGACACCATTACAGACGAGCTGTGCGGCCTGCGCTTCGAGCTGTCTCCCCTCTCCTTCTTCCAGATTAATCCCCCGCAGGCGGAAAAGCTCTACAATAAAGCCCTTGAATACGCCGGCCCCGGGGGGAAGGAAACCATCCTGGACCTCTACTGTGGGACAGGAACAATTACCCTCTGCCTGGCAAGGGGCGCAAAGAAGGCCTACGGCGCGGAAATTGTGGAAGCGGCGGTCCAAAACGCCCGCAAAAACGCCGAGACGAATACCATAGAAAATGTGGAGTTCATCCTGGGCGACGCGGCGGAGGCGGCAAAGGAGCTTTCGGAAAAGGGAGTGCGCCCTGATGCTGTCGTTGTCGACCCGCCCCGGAAGGGCCTGTCCCAGGATGTGATAGAGGAAATCTGCGGCATGTCCCCCCGGCGGGTAGTCTATGTTTCCTGCAACCCAGCAACCCTGGCCAGGGATTTAAAGATTTTCGGCGAACGGGGCTACGCTCTCCATGCCGCCACCGCCGTGGACATGTTCCCCCGCACCGCCCACGTTGAGTGCGTGGTATTGATGTCTAGAAAGTG
>JBMNQG010000036.1:0-22116 GCA_050944015.1 Oscillospiraceae bacterium | reverse complement strand
TTCCATAAAGTGACTGTAGGACAAGGAAATTGGTCCTGAAAAGCTGATTTATGGTCCAGAAGCTGACTCCTGCCAGGCCGTACTCCGCCACAAGCCTCAACCTGGCCTGTATGCTTCTGGCATCATCGAACCACACCTCGTGGCGCCTCCCCTGAGCGTCGTAATAGTTGAAGAAAGGAGCCTGGGCCGTGGTGTCGTACCTGATTTCCGCCCCCACGTTGGAGGCCAGTGTGACGGCGCCGGTGTTTGTCAGAACGCTTGCGGCGCTCCCCTGCACGAAAGGCAGCGTCCAGTCGTAGCCGTAATTGGGCATCCCCATCATGATTTTACCCGGCGGGATGACCGTCACTGCGTAGTCCAAAACCCTCCTTACCTGGTCTACCGGCGCCACCGCCATGGGCGGGCCGTATGTATAACCCCACTCATACGTCATGATGATGACCTGGTCAACGGTCTCACCGTGGGCCCGGTAGTCGTGGGCTGTATAGAGCAAACCAGTCTGCTGTTCGGATATCTTGGGAGCCACGGCGGTGGTTACGATATACCCCAAGGGGTGCAGGGTGTCCACGACGCGGCGCAGGAACTGGTTGTAACTCTCCCTGTCGAAGGGGAAAATATACTCAAAGTCTATATTCAGCCCGTAATAATTGTGCTCCTGAAGAGCCGCAATCACGTTTTCAATAAACGTGTCCTGAGCCTGCTGATTTGTCAAAATCGCGTGGGCGATGCTGCTTAAAAACCCCTCCCCTTCCCTGGTGTTTGTAACAGACATCATGGGCGCAACCCTTGCCGCCCGGGCCTGGGCTATTATGGCCTGGTCGTTTAAGGGCATTATGCCTCCCTGTTCGTCCGCCTGCCAGGAAAACATGGATATGTATGTGAGATACGGCAAACTCTCCTGCAGGGTGGATTGCGGGATGCTGGTAAAGGCAAAGCCGTTGACGTCAATGTTCCCCAGCATCTCGTCGTAAAAGGGAATTGTCAATACCTGTCCTGCATTGATTCTGGACGGGTCCGTTATGGAGGGGTTTGCAGCCGCAATTTCCCCCACAGTTGTCTGGTAAAGTCTTGCTATGGAATAGAGGCTCTGGCCCGGGGTTACCCGGTGATAAACTACATCGACGGGAATCACAAGGGCCTGCCCCACGGCCAATCGCGATGGATTGGCCAGTTGATTGGCAAAAATAAGCTGGTCTGCGGTCATCCCAAACCTCCGGGCTATGGAAAAAAGGCTGTCCCCCGCTCTTACCGTGTAAATTGTCAACGCCATCATCCTTTCATAGCATATATTCCATAATATTCCCCTCCCTTCTCGATTGTTTCCTCGTTTTGCTTCAAAAGCGCCATAAATAATAATTCACCCCGCACGGATGTCCCCGCGGGGTGAATTTGCACGGATTTAATTATTGATTTACTTGTCCTCCTGCCTGGTCCAGCCTTCATAATGGACGCGCTCGGGCTTAAAACTGTCTATAAATTTGTTTTCCCGCTGGCTGTAGCCCAAAGCCACCACAGAGTACGGGACGATTTTTTCTGGCAGGTTGAAAAATGCCCGCATTTTTTGTATGCGGCTTTCAATGGGGTAAAACCCAAGCCATACCGCCCCAAGCCCTTCCTCCACGGCCTGAAGCAGAATGTTCTGCGTGCAGGCAGCCATGTCCTGAACCCACCAGCTTCCATGGTCCGTCGTATAGTCCATGTTGGCAAGGGTGACAATCAAACATGGGGCATAGCGGCACATTCCGGCGTACTCGCTCATCTGAGATATGGCGAGACGCTTTTCCAGGTCCTGCACCACAATAAACTCCCAGGGCTGGGCGTTCTTGCCGGAAGGCGCCTGCATGGCGGCCCGGAGCAGGCGTTCAATCTTTTCCGGCTCCACCGGACGTTCTTCAAAATGCCTTATGGACCTGCGGGTAAATATGCTGTTCATTTTTTCCTCCTGATTTCCAAATATTTTTCATAGTCTTTCTGCGTGTTAACGTTCATAAGCACTATATCCAGGTCCCAGCCCTCAAGCTGGGATTCCTTTATATAGAGCACGTCGATTTCCCGGAGCAAGTCGGCAAAGGACAGCCTGCCGTCCTCAAGACATTCCTTTACCTTGGGCAGGCAGCTCCTGCTGTAGACGGCAAACAGGGGCTCCCAACCGCCGGAGCGGCGCTCAATTACGCAGGCGTCATGTCCGTGAATTCTACCCACAAGGTGCAGGGCCAAATTTTCGTCCCCCAAAGGCAGGTCGGTAGCCGTCAGGAAAACCACATCCTCACCCATATGGGAGAAGGCGGAATACAGGCCGTTTAACGGCCCCATTCCCGGATAGGCGTCAATGAGCTCCAGGGCGCCGTAAGTTTCAAACCGCCCCGCCCGGTTGACGGATATGGCCACGGGCCCCAGCCTTGAATATCGGCGGACAAGGGATTCCAGCATTGTCCCGCTGCCGGCGGGCAGCATGGCCTTGTCCCGCCCCATGCGGCGGCTGGCCCCGCCCGTTAAAATTACCGTCATCACAGCTTCCACTTCCCTCCAGCTGTATTATAACCCAGGAGGTTTATTTTTGCAATTTTGGGTTTAATATGATATTATTATTTAATACATTTCATTCTGCTATGCCTGGAGGACGCTATGGCGGAACTCACCACAAACGTCAGATACATAAAGGGTATCGGAGAGCAGCGGGCCAAGGTTTTGTCGCGGCTTGGAATCAATACCCTAAGGGACCTTGTGAGCTATTTCCCCAGGGACTACGAGGACCGGAGGGTCATACGGACCATATCCGCCGCTTCTGTGGGCGAAACCGCCTGCATACGGGCCATGGTCGCCACCGCTCCCCGGCTGAGCCGTGTGCGCAAAGGCCTGGAATTGGTGAAATTCCGCATAGTGGATGAAACCGGTGCCATTGACGTCACGTATTTCAACCAGAAATACGTAAAGGACCAGCTGCGCCTTGGGGAAACCTATATATTCTACGGAAAAGTGGGGGGCTTCCCCTCCCGCAAGACCCTGTCAAACCCCATTTTTGAGCGGGAGGACGCCTCTGGAAACGTCACGGGGCGCATAGTGCCCATATACAGGCTGACTGCGGGCATTTCCCAAAAAATACTCATGAACGCGGTTTTTCAGGGCCTTGCCGCCTGCGGGGACAGCTTCCCGGACTACCTGCCTTACGACGTCCGTGAAAAATTCGAACTGGCGCAGGCCCGCTTTTCATACGAGAACATCCACTTTCCCAGGGATTTCGGCGCCTTGGAGCTGGCCCGCCGACGCCTGATATTCGAGGAGCTGTTCGTCCTCTCCTGCGCTCTGGGCCTTTTAAAGGGAAGGCGCAGCGGAAAGAACGGCATCCGTTTTTCGGAAACCGACATGGAGGAGTTTTATTTCGCCCTCCCCTTTACCCCCATGGGCGCCCAGCGCCGCGCCGTGGCCGACGCGGTCAGGGACATGTGTTCCGGCAGGCCAATGAACCGGCTGGTTCAGGGTGATGTGGGCAGCGGCAAAACCCTTGTGGCGGCGGCCTGCATATGGTTCGCGCGGAAAAACGGCTGCCAGAGCGCTTTTATGGCCCCCACCGAAATACTCGCGGACCAGCACTTTAAGACCCTGTGCGGATTTCTGGAGCCCTTCGGCCTACGGGTTGGAAAGCTCACCGGTTCCATGACCGCAAAAAACAAGCGGGAGACTAGGGACGCCCTTGCCCTGGGCATGCTGGACCTGGTGGTGGGCACCCACGCCCTTCTAAGCGAAAATATTGAGTTTAACCGGTTGGGCCTGGTTATAACGGACGAGCAGCACCGTTTCGGCGTGGAGCAGCGCTCCACCCTCAGCGCCAAGGGTGAAAACCCCCACGTTCTGGTCATGTCCGCCACGCCAATCCCCCGCACCCTGGCCCTGATTATATACGGCGACCTGGACGTGTCCATTATCGACGAAATGCCCCCCGGACGCCAAAAGGTGGACACCTACGTGGTGGGCGAGGAAATACGCCCCCGCATCAATAACTTCATAAGAAGGCTGGTCTCCGAGGGCCGGCAGGTGTTTATCGTCTGCCCCATGATAGAGGAAAACGAGGAGCTGCCCCAGGACCTAAAGCCCGCCCGGGAGTGGGCGGAGCACCTGCAAAAGCGCGTGTTCCCAGACCTGAAAATAGCCTGTATCCACGGCAAGATGAAATCCAGGGAAAAGGACGAGCTGATGGCCGCCTTTGTGGCGGGGGAATACCAAATTCTGGTTTCCACCACCGTAATCGAGGTGGGCATTGACGTGCCCAACGCGGCCCTGATGATTGTCGAAAACGCCGAAAGGTTCGGGCTCAGCCAGTTGCACCAGCTCCGGGGCAGGGTCGGACGGGGGCGTCACAAATCCTACTGCATACTTTTTTCCAGCTCCACCGACGACGAGGCCAGGGCGCGGCTAAACGTCATGTGCAAGACCAGCGACGGCTTCAAAATTGCCGAAGAGGACCTGCGCCTGAGGGGCCCAGGCGACTTTTTCGGCTCCCGCCAGCACGGCCTGCCGGAAATGCGCATTGCCGACCTCTGCACGGACATCGGCATGCTTCAAACCGCCCAGGACGCGGCCCACCAGCTTTTAAGGGAGGACCCGGAGCTGCAGCAGCCCAAAAACGCCCCCCTGCTGGCCAGGATACGGGAACTTTTCGAGATAAGGGGCGAAATCTTCAATTAGAATAGTCAATCAAGCAATAAAAAACCGGAGAGCGCGCCTGCTCTCCGGTTTTATTGCGTATAGCGTATGTACTATCCCTTTATCGAACCTATCATAACGCCGGTGACAAAGTACTTTTGTATAAATGGATAGATGAATAGTATGGGCAGTGTGGCCACAACTATGGTGCAGTATTCCACCAGCGTCTTGTATTTGTCCAGGGAGGAAGAACTGTCGTATTCAACGGAGCTCTGGTTGCTTTCCACCAGAATCTCCCTCAATATGACCTGAAGGGGATAAAGGGGGCGTTCCGTCAGGAAAATCATTGCGAAGAAGTACTCGTTCCACTTTTGGACGGCATAAAACAGGGCTATAACCGCCAGGGTGGCCTTGCACAGGGGCACGACAATCTTTACCAGGATTGTGATATGTCCCGCGCCGTCCAGCTGGGCGGACTCTTCAAGGCTGTCCGGCAGGGAAATGAAGCTTGTTCTGACGATTATAAGGTTGAAAACGCTGATTGCCATGGGAATGAGCATTGACCAGCGGGTGTTTATCATGCCCAGCTTCTTTACCACCAGATACATGGGGATAAGCCCGCCGTTAAAGAACATGGTTATAGTAATAAGAATCATAAGATATTTAAGCCACATTGTCTTCTTGCGGGACACGCAGTAGGCTCCCAGCGCCGTAAACCAAAGGCTGATGAAGGTGCCCACTCCCACGTAGAAGATGGTGTTGGCATAACCCCTCAGAAGGCTGTTGTTGTTGAAAATAATCTGGTAGCCCTTTAACGTGAGGGGGTGGGTCGCGTCGCTAAGCGGCCAGAGAATAAGCCCCGTATTCTGGGTCAGCAGTATGGGGTCGCTGAAAGAAGCGAAGATAACGTGGAGTATAGGCGCCAGGCAGACGGCGGCCAAACCAATCAAAATGATGGTGTTTATAATCTCGAATACAATCCGGCCGGGAGACTTTTTTATTATCTTCATTCCACTTATCCTCCTTAATACAGGCTGGTTTCTGAAAACCTGCGGCTTAACGCGTTGGTAATGGAAAGAAGCGCAAAGTTCACGACTGAGTTAAACAGACCAACTGCAGTGGCGTATCCATAGTCCGCCTCCTGTATGCCCTTTCTGTACGTAAAGGTGGCTATGACGTCCGAAGTATCGTAGATAAGGGGGTTATACAGGAGAAGGATTTTGTCAAAGCCAACCGTCATCAGCTGGCCCACTCGGAGGATAAGCATAACTATTATAGTAGGCGCGATACCGGGAAGCGTAACGTGGATTGTCTGTTTCCAGCGGCCAGCGCCATCTATCCTGGCCGCCTCATACAGCTCCTGGTCAACGCCTGAAAGGGCGGCAAGGAATATAATGGAACCGTATCCTACAAACTGCCACATGCTGCTTCCAATATAAATGGCCCGGAAATATTTAGAAACTGACAGGAGGTTCTTCCTTTCCACAATTCCAAGAGACGCAAGGGCGTTTGTTATGACGCCGTCGGTGGCAACAAAGTCCAGGACAATACCCGCCATAACAACCATTGAGATGAAGTATGGCATATAGCTTATAGTCTGGACTACTTTCTTAAAGTATTTGTTGCCCACTTCGTTGAGCAGCAAAGCAAGGATAATGGGCGCGGGGAAATTGAAAATCATGTCAAAAAAGCTGAGCAGGAAGGTGTTCTTCAACAGCCTTACGAAGTAATAGCTGCCGAAAAAGTTTATAAAGTTTTTAAGTCCAACCCACTCGCTGAGGAACACGCCGGCTTTCGGTGTGAACTTCTCGAACGCGAGGATAATGCCGGCCATTGGTATGTAGTTGAAAATGATGAAGTACGCAAGAACAGGTAACGACAGCAAATAAACGGACCAGTTGCGAACAAAATCGCGCCTAACGTCTTTCAATCGCATAAAGATTACCCCTTTACTTTCTCTTGCTGAGTTGTTCCAAGGGTTACATCCAGCTCAAATTCCCAGAACCCTTTTTAATTAAAATAGCCATGTTTCTGTTGTTTAAGCTTATGCGCCAAGTCAACGGAAAATGGCTTCCTTCACCTGTCTATTATACCACAGTTTACCTTATTTTCAAGTAAAATTAATAAATTATCCACGCTTTTTTGGACATTTTGTCAATTGCGTTGGAAACTGGTTATCTGCCCCGTATTTTCATAAAAAACAAGCATATATTTATGTGAAAGTCTAAGACACCGCATTTTTGACCAGGGAGGATGTTTCACGTGAAACAAGCACAGAAACTCATGTTTAACACCGCGCTACTCACCGCTTCCTCCCTTGTGATGAGAATAATCGGCCTGGCCTACCAGGTCTGGCTGGCGGGCAGAATAGGCCCGGCGGGCATCGGGCTGTTTCAGCTTGTCATGTCCGTCAGCTTCCTTTGCAGCACCTTCGCCATTTCGGGAATACGCTTTGCCGCCACCCGGCTGATTTCCGAGGAAATCGGGCTCAACCGGCCCGGAGGCGTGAGCAAGGCGATGCAGCGCTGCATCGCCTACAGCCTCTTTTTCGGAATTTCCGCCATGGTGCTGCTTTTTGCGGGAGCCGAGCCGATAGGCTTCCTCTGGGTGGGCGATGCCAGAACGGTCCTGTCCCTCCGGATACTATCCGTCTCCCTGCCCTTCATATCCCTTTCCTCCGTTTTCAGCGGGTATTTCACCGCCACCGGCAGGGTATACAAGTCCGCCGCAGTGCAGGTATCGGAACAGCTCGTGCGCATAGCCCTGGTGGCAGCTTTTCTGGAGCTTGCGCCCGCCGGCGATCTGGAGAAGTCCTGCGCCGCCGTAGTTGCGGGCGGAAGCACTGCGGAAGTTTTCTCCTTTCTAGTCTTTGTGGCGATTTACTTCCTGGACCGGCGCAGGCACGGGCGCCCCGGCGCTTACTCTCCCCGGCTTACCACCCGCATGTTTGGCGTGGCCCTGCCCCTGGCCGTTTCCGCCTATGCCCGCTCCGCCCTTTCCACGCTCCAAAACCTCCTGGTTCCCCGGGGACTGAAGTCCGCCGGCCTGAACGCAGACGCGGCCCTTTCGGGCTACGGCATAATCCAGGGCATGGTCTTCCCCATAATTTTCTTCCCCGCCTGCGTTGTCTTCGCGCTGGCGGAGCTTATAGTGCCCGAGCTGACGGAAGCCCAAATGGCGGGCAAAAAGGAGTACATCTCGCGGAGCGTCTCCTCCCTGCTCCGGAAATGCCTGCTTTTTTCAATGGTATCCGGCGGCTTCATATTCATTTCCGCTGACGCTCTTGGGTGGCTTGTTTACAAATCAACGGAGGCGGGACACTATATCCGGATTATCGCGCTGCTGATACCTGTCATGTACATGGATATCGTCACCGACGGCTGCCTCAAGGGTCTCGGCCTTATGATGTGGAACATGGCGTATAATATCATCGATTCCCTGCTGGGCGTCATACTCGTTGTGCTTCTCCTCCCCCGCTGGGCTCTCAACGGCTATATTGGGGTCATATTCATTACGGAGCTTGTGAACTTCGCCCTGAGCATATATCGCCTTCGGAAAGTTGCCGACATCAGGCTTTTCGTGTTGCCTCAAAGGAAAAACAAAATTGCGCCCGCGCCCGCCCGGTACAAAAGGTGAGGCGCAGGCAAAAAAAGAAGGGCTTTTTTCAGCCCTCCCTGTTTTTTAATTTCTCTTATCCATGGGAACAAAGTTTCTAACCCTGGCAACAGCCTTATAGGCCGGCCTAATGATTCTGTTGTTGTTGCAGACCTCTTCAACGCGATGGGCGCACCAGCCCACCATGCGGGCAATGGCAAACAGGGGTGTATACAGCTCTTCCGGGATGCCCAGCATCTTGTAAACCAGGCCGGAGTACATGTCCACGTTGGCGCAGTAGACGCGGTTTTCGCCACGGACCTCGTTGAGGACCTCGGGTCCTATGCGCTCAACGGTTTCAAAGAGCCTCAGCTCCTTGTCCATTTCCTTCTCTTTAGCAAGAGGTTTGGCGAAGTTCTTTAGGATTACCGCCCTGGGGTCGGACATGCTGTAAATGGCATGCCCCAGGCCGTATATCAGCCCGCTGCCGTCTCCCATTTCCCTGTTAACAATTTTGCGCAGGCAGGCCCGGACCTCGTCCTCGTCGTCCCAGTCCCTGACATAGCTTTCAATCCATCTGAACTGCTCCATGACCTTTTTATTGGCGCCGCCGTGCCGAGGCCCTTTCAGGGAACCCACCGCGGCCGCTATTGCGGAGTAAAAATCGGTGCCGGAGGAAGACAGGACCCGGCAGGCGAAGGCGGAGTTGTTGCCGCCGCCGTGCTCGGCATGGAGCACCAGACACAAATCCAAAAGCTTGGCTTCCTGGTCAGTGAACTTCTTGTCGTGCCGGACGGAGCGGAGGAAGTTCTCAGCAATGGTCAGCCCCGGCTTGGGATAGTGGAGATACAGGCTTTTGCCGTCGAAATAATGTTTCTTTGCGGCATAGGCGTGAGCCACAATGACCGGGCAGCGCGCTATAAGGTGCAGGGCCTGGTTCATCTGCGCCATATAGGAATTGTTTTCCGGGTCCGGGTCGTAAGAATAGAGGGCCAGGATGGAACGGGCCAGCTTGTTCATAACGTCGCGGCTGGGAGCCGGAAGTATCATATCCTCGGTAAATCTCGGAGGCAGCTCCTGATATTCTTCCAGAATTTTCCTAAACCCTTCCAGGCGCTCCCTCGTCGGCAAATCGCCAAAGAGCAGAAGGTAAGCGGTCTCCTCGTAACCGAAGCGGTTTTCCTTTATGAAACTGTCGATGAGCTCTTCAATATCTATGCCCCTGTAATACAGCTTGCCGGGCATGGGATACCGCTCGCCGTCCTGGACGTAATAACCCAGCACGTTGCCGATACAGGTGATGCCGGCCAGCACGCCGGTGCCGTCCCGGTTGCGCAGCCCCCGCTTTATGTCGTATTCAGTATATCTGTCCATGTCAATTCTGTTGTTTTTTTCCGAATCAATGCAAATGGCCTCAAGCAAGGCTCTGCTCTCTTCCATCCTAGTACCCCCTTACTTGTTAACAGTACCATACAATAAAATGTTGCCATATTGCCATAATATTTATAATAAATAATAAGCTTTTGAGGCCATCAAGTCAATTGTTGCAATTGCAAATAAAAAACCGCCTTTGCAGGCGGTTTTGTGTTTCTTTTGTCCTTATGCCTCGGGATTTACAAGGACCACCAGCATCTGGCAGGTCTCGGAGCCGGTGTTCAGCACGCTCTTCTTGGTGTGGGGGCCGCAGTGGAAGGAGTCGCCGGCATGCAGAACGGTTTCGCCGTCCTCGGTCTTAAGGGTCATCTCGCCGGAAATTATATAGTAGATGGACTCCAGGGGATTGGAACCAAACTCGGTGCCGCCGCCGGGCAGAAAATGAGACAGGCCCATTACCACCTTGCCGCTGTTCACGTCGTCAGGATTGTGCAGGCGGGTGGTCAGCACTTTGAAATGACCGGGGGCCTGATATTCATAAGCTTCATTCTTGCGTACGATTTTGTAACTCA
Organism: Oscillospiraceae bacterium; assembly: GCA_050944015.1. GTDB lineage: Bacteria > Bacillota > Clostridia > Oscillospirales > Oscillospiraceae > DUOX01. The sequence goes on along the minus strand of JBMNQG010000036.1, from coordinate 11,935 downwards.
TCGTGATTCTTCCTTTCTTATTCGTAAATTGCTTTGTTGGTTTGCTGGGATAAATTTGTTGGAAATATTTTAACACCACTTGATAAAAAATACAAGGCTTGTTTGACAATAAGATTCACTTTTGTTAGATTATTTATTGTCAGTATCTACTAACAGACTGAACTCATTTACGGAGGTCTCGCCATGATACTCACACTTGATGTCGGCAATACAAACATAATGATAGCCGTCATGAGAGATGGCCGCGCCGACCTGACCTTTAGCCTTTCCACGGTAAAAAACCGCACTTCCGACGAATACGCCGCCCTGCTTAAACTCGTAACCCGCCAGCACGGAATCGACCCTCATTCGGCGGAGGGGGCGGCCATCGCCTCCGTGGTGCCCCAGCTCACGCCGGTAATAAGGGAGGCGGTCCGCATTGCCACCGGCAAATGGCCCCTTGTTTTGGGCCCCGGTGTTAAGACTGGCCTCAACATCCGGACGGACAACCCCTCGGAGCTGGGCGCGGATTTCGTGGCCGCCGCTGTTGCGGCAGCCTCCAGCTTCAGGCTGCCCTGCGTTACCATAGATATAGGAACCGCCACCACGCTGGGGGTATTGGACAAATACGGCAACTACATAGGCAGCATCATCTGCCCCGGGATTGTGGTATCCCAGGAGATTTTGGCCACGAAAACATCCCAGCTTCCTCATGTTTCCCCTGAAGCTCCAAAGAAAGTTGTCGGAAAAAACACCGAGGAATGCATAAGAAGCGGCATTATGCACGGCGCCGCCGCCCAGCTGGACGGCCTTATCACCAAAATCGAGGAGGAGCTTGGCGAAACCGTGTCCGTTGTTGCCACCGGGGATTATACCGAGATTGTGATTCCTCTCTGCCGCCGCAGGGGCATTGTGATAGACCCGGAGCTGGTTATGCGGGGCCTTTGGATTATATACAACAAAAACAAGCGGTGAATTATAGGCGGATAAAATGCATATCATTTATTTAACCGACAGGAGGCGTAAAAATGGATAATTTTCTATGGGATATAGGCACAAAGGTGTATTTTGGGCGCGGCCAGATAAAAAACCTTGGTCCCGAAGCCGCAACCCGCGGTAAAAAAGCCTTGCTGGTCTACGGCGGCGGCAGCGTCAAGCGCACCGGCGTCTATGACGCGGCCTGCGAAAGCCTAATGGAGCACGGCGTCTCCTTTGCCGAGCTTTCCGGCGTGGACCCCAACCCCCGCATTGGATCAGTAAGGGAAGGCGTCCGTATCTGCCGCGAATTCGGCGCGGAGATGGTCATCGCCCTGGGCGGCGGCAGCAGCATCGACTGCGCGAAAGTGATAGCCGCCTCCGTCTCCAGCGTCGCCGACCCCTGGGACCTGGTCTGCGGCAGGGAAAAATACAAATCTGTGCTCCCGATACTTACCGTTTTGACCCTGGCCGCCACCGGCAGCGAGATGGACCATATCGCCGTAATCAGCAACATGGCCATGGGCGAGAAGATAGGCACCCGCCACCCAGCAATGCGCCCGGCGGTTTCCATACTCGACCCCGAATATACCTTCTCCGTGCCTCCCTATCATACTGCCTGCGGCACGGCGGACATTTTCGCCCACGCCATTGAGAACTACCTCTGGCACGACAACGGCGCCTTCCTGCAGGACCGCTTTGCCGAGGCGGTAATGCAGACCTGCGTGAAATACGGCCCAATCGCCGTTAAAAACCCGGAAGACTACGAGGCCAGGGCAAACCTCATGTGGGCCGGCAGCCACGCCATAAACGGCCTGCTCTCCCTTGGCAAGGAGCATCCCTGGACGGCCCACCAAATCGAGCACCCGCTGTCAGCCTACTATGACGTCACCCACGGAGCCGGCCTTGCTATAATATTGCCCCGCTGGCTGAATTATATCCTGAGCGAGAGGACCGTGGACAGGCTCAGGCAGCTGGCCGTCAACGTCTGGGGCGTTGTCCCGTCAGTGGACGGATTTTCAGATGCCCGAGCGGGCATAATAAAAATGCAGGAATTCTTTGCCTCCATGAATCTCCCCAGCACGCTGCGGGAGGTTGGAATCTCCGACAGGAGCAGGATAAAGGAAATGGCCCAAAAGGCGGCCCGGACCGTAAGCAGCGGCACATACGTGCCCCTGTCCGCCGAGGACGTGGAAAACATTCTTGAAGCCTGCTGGTAAGCCGGAGGGAACAAAACTGCCTCTTCCTGCGTCCTTCATTTGAAAGGATGTGACTCATATGAAGAAGCCGAAGCTGATTTCCATTATTCTCGCTTCCCTGCTGCTTTTTGCCGGCTGCTCCTCCAACGCGTCCGGCAAACCTACGGCAAATTCCGCCGTGGCCCTGCCCGTTTATCCCCAGACGATAGCTTTTGACGACTATGAGGCAAAAAACACCGTATTGACGGAAAACGACCCTGACGAAGAGTTTATAAGGGCGCTGACCCGATTTGCGGTTTCCAGCACCGGCACCCTCCTGTCAAGCACGCGGGAAAACCAGATGTATTCCCCCATAAGCCTTTACTATCCCCTCGCCCTGTGCGCCGTGGGCGCCGGCGGGGAGACGAAGTCCCAGCTTTTAGAGGCTCTGCAAATGGCCGGCTTTGACGACGATTATATAGCCGACCAGTCCGCCAGGCTGTTCCGCTGCCTGTATACCGACAACGAGGTTTTCAGGCTGAACCTTGCCAACTCACTGTGGATGGCGCAATACAGCTTCAAGGAGAATTTCCTTAACACAGCCGCCAAGGAGTTTTACGCCGCCCTTTACGAGGTGGACTTCTCCCAGGACTCCACGGCTAAGGAAATGGCCAAGTGGGTCTCCGAGCACACCGGCGGGCTTATCAACCCTGAATACAATTTTTCAGAAGACCTGGTGCTGATGATACTTAACACCGTTTACTTCAAGGACGCCTGGTCAAAACCCTTTGAAAAGCAGCTTACGGAGGCGGACGAATTTACCCTCTCCGACGGCAGCGTTGTAACCGCCGATTTCATGAACATGACCTCCAACCGCAACTATATAGACGGCGACGGATGGTCCCTCCTGCCCCTGAGAACCGTCGGCGGGGCCACCATGAACTTTGTCCTGCCGGACGAGGGCATTGCCCCGGAGGATTTGATGGCCCCGGAGAAACTGACGGCCATACTTGGAGCGGAAGGCGAGAGTGTTTTCGCCCAGGTTACGGCCTCCATACCAAAGTTTGATTTCGGCGTGGAAAACGGCCTGAAAGAGCTTCTATTAGCCCTGGGGGCCACCCACGCTCTGGACCCGGAGCTGGCCGACTTCTCCAATATGGCGGACGACGGCATGTTCATCTCCTCTGCCCGCCAGCTCGCCCGCATCAGCATTGACGAGGAAGGGGTCGAGGCCGCGGCCTACACCGAAATCAGCATGGACGCCACCTCCGCTCTAGTTGACGAGCCCCAGCCCGTTGAGCTGATTTTCGACCGCCCGTTCCTCTTCTTTATCGAATATCAGGGCGTTATCCTCTTTACCGGAATCGTACAAAATCCTACAGCCGGCTGATTAGCAACAAACCCTCTTGGCCTTACGGCTCAAGAGGGTTTATTTATATACTTCTTATGCTTCAGCCCATTTTTCCGCGCGCTTTACCGCTCTCTGCCATGTACGGTAGCAACTGCGGGCCGCCTCCTCGTCCATGAGGGGCTTGAAAATCCTGTCCGGCCGCCTTATGGCCTGAATTTCATCAATCGAGCTCCACACCCCGGCGGAAAGTCCCGCCAGGAAAGCCGCCCCAAGGGCGGTGGTCTCCACCATTTTGGGCCTGTCTATGGGGTGCCTGATAAGGTCCGCCTGGAACTGCATCAAAAAGTTGCTGACGCTGGCTCCGCCGTCCACGCGCAGAACCGTCAGGGCGCTGCCGGAGTCCTGCTCCATCACGTCCAGCAAATCCTTCACCTGATAGGCTATGCTCTCCATTACAGCCCGGACGATATGCGCCCGGGTGCTGCCCCTTGTAAGGCCCACTATCGTGCCCCTGGCGTACATATCCCAGTAAGGGGCTCCAAGGCCGGTAAAGGCGGGAACCACATACACGCCACCGTTGTCCGGCACGCTTTCCGCCAGCTCGTCGCACTCGCTTGAAGAGCTTATCAGCTTCAGCTCGTCCCGCAGCCACTGGATGGCGCTGCCGGCGTTGAACACGCTGCCCTCCAGGGCATAGGTGGTTCTGCCGTTCAGCGACCAGGCGACGCTTGTCACAAGGCCGCCGGCGGAACGGGGCGAGCGCTGCCCGGTGTTCATCAGGGTAAAGCAGCCGGTGCCGTAGGTGTTTTTCGCTTGGCCGGGGCTTATGCAGCCCTGGCCCAGAAGGGCGGCGGCCTGGTCCCCCGCCGAGCCGCAAATGGGAATGCCCGCAAGTTCTTCCAAGCCCTTTATGCCGGGGGCCATCCTGCCGTATTCCATGGAGGACGGCACTGGTTCGGGCAGCATGGACAGGGGTATGCCCAGGTGCCTGCACAGCTGCTTGTCCCACGCAAGCGCGTCTATGTCAAAAAGCATCGTTCGGGAAGCGTTGGAATAGTCCGAAACATGGGCCGACCCTCCCGTCAGGTTCCAGATGAGCCAGCTGTCCACCGTTCCGAAAAGGAGCTCTCCCCTCTCCGCTCTGGCCCTTGCCCCCTCAACGTTGTCCAGTATCCACTTTATCTTCGTCCCGGAAAAATAGGCGTCCGCAAGGAGCCCCGTCTTGTCCCGTATGTAGCCCGCCAGGCCGTCGGCAACAAGCTCGTCGCACATTGGGGCTGTTCTCCTGCACTGCCAGACTATGGCGTTGTAAACGGGCTTTCCCGTGTTTTTATCCCAGACTATCGTGGTCTCCCGCTGGTTGGTGATGCCTATTCCGGCAATATCCATTCCGGACAGGCCGCTTTTTTCAAAGGCCTCCCTCAACGACTTAAGCTGGGTGTCCAGTATTACCATGGGGTCGTGCTCCACCCAGCCGGGCTGGGGATATATTTGTGGAAAGGGGTGCTGGGCCATGGCCGCAATGTTCCCGGCGGCGTCAAAAATAATGGCTCTGGAGCTGGTCGTGCCCTGGTCCAAAGCAATGACGTATCCCTTCAAGACCAAAATCTCCTTTCATATTGACCCTTGGAAGAAATAGTAATAAAATTGTGTGTGTACACATAATATCACGCAGGGAGTGATTTTTCCATGGCCGGTTTTAAAGAATTTCGTTTTACCTCTACAAACGGCAAAACAGAAATCTACGCCTGCCGCTGGGAACCTGAAGGGCCGCCCCAGGGAATAGTTCAAATTTCCCACGGTATGGCCGAGCACATCGCCAGGTACGATCACTTTGCAAAATACTTAAACGACAAGGGGTTTTTGGTAGTAGGCAACGACCACCTGGGCCACGGCAAAACCGCTGCCAGCAAAGACGAGCTTGGATACATGGGAGAAACCGGCGGCTGGAACTATGTAGTGGCAGACATGCACAAACTGCGCGAACTCACATACAACGATTATCCCGACCTTCCGTACTTCCTCTTCGGCCACAGCATGGGAAGCTTTCTTGTGCGCACATATATAATTCGCTACCGCAACGGGATTACAGGCGTGATTTTAAGCGGAACCGGTCAGCAGAGAAGAGCGGTCATACGCGCGGGAGAAATGGTAGCCAGGGCGGAAGTCAAGAAGAAGGGCGCCAAATACCGCAGCCAGAAGCTCAACGACCTGGTTTTTGGAAATTACAACGAGGGCTTCACCTATGTCCGCACCGTCTTCGACTGGTTAAGCCGAGACGAGGCCCAGGTCAAAAAGTACATGAACGACCCTCTCTGCGGATATATGCCCACAGCCGGTCTGTTCCGCGACATGATGGAAGGTTTGAAATACATAAGCTCGACCCGTAACCTCAAGCGGATGAAAAAGGATTTGCCGGTGTTCTTCATATCCGGGGACGCCGATCCTGTAGGCGAAAACGGCAGAGGCGTAATCCGCGCCTACCGCAACTTCCTGAAGGCGGGCATGACGGACGTAACCCTGAAAATGTATCCCGAAGGGCGCCACGAAATGCTCAACGAAATCAACCGCGACGAAGTCTACGAGGATATTCTTACATGGATAGAAAGCAAGCTGAAAAGATGAATATCTTCCTCACCGGTCAAAAGGGTGTTGGGAAAAGCACCATTGTTGGCCGTGTGCTGGAGGATTTTATAAGCCTGTCCGGCGGCTTTCTAACCTGGTATTCCGGAGACCGAAAGGCGCCGGACAGGTGTCTGTATATTTCCGACCTGAATAAAAAGACCGCCCGGGTGGCGGTAAGGTTTCAGGACAACAGGCCGAAGCCGGACGCTTCCGCCTTTGACGAATTTGGCGTTGAGCTGATCCGGGCGGGCGGGCGTTTCATCATTATGGACGAGCTGGGCAAATTTGAGGCAGGCTGCCAGCGTTTTCGGGAAGCTGTCAGAGGGGCTTTGGATTCGCAGTCGCCCGTTTTAGGGGTATTGCAGCTTAATGCCCAAAGCTGGCTTCAAGAACTGTCATCCCGCCCTGATACCGAGATTATTCAGGTCACAAAGGATAACAGGGATCTTCTGGCCCGGGAACTACTGGAGAGATTTCACAAAACGCTTGACTGATATTATAAACAAAACAAAAAGATTCTTCGGGAACGCACTCAGAAAGACTGCCCGTGTCATTCTGAGCCGCAAGGCGAAGAATCTTTTTTTATTTATGGGACTTCGGGGCTGTTTATCAGCCCTTCATTTGTTTCCGGCGGGCCAGGTTAATCAGGCCTTCCTGCATCTCGCTAAGCCTGGAGAGCATTTTTCCCGCACCGTAGGCGCAGCAGGCAAGGGCGTCGTCCACAACAGTGGTGTCAATGCCTGTGCGGGCGGCCACCAGCTTGTCAAAGCCCCATATCAGGCTGCCGCCGCCGGACATGATTATGCCGTTTTCGGAGATGTCGCCCACCAGTTCGGGAGGCGTGCGCTCCAGCACTATCTGAATGGTCTCAAGAATCCGCTCGGCGGGCTCCTCTAAGGCCTCCATAATGTCCGTGGAGCTGACGGTCACCGTCCGGGGCAGTCCTGTCATAAGGCAGCGCCCCTTTACCTCCTGATAGCTCACCTCAGCCCGGGGATAGACGCACCCGATGCTGATTTTGAGTTCCTCGGCCGTGCGGGCGCCGATGAGAACGTTGTGCTTCCGGCGTATGTATTTGACGATGGCCTCGTCAAACTCGCCGCCTGCCGTTTTAATGGATTCGCACTCCACCACGCCCCCAAGGGATACCACGGCAACTTCCGTTGTGCCGCCGCCGATATCAATAACAAGATGTCCGTCGGGTTTGGAAATGTCGATTCCCGCCCCCAAAGCCGTTGCCACGGCTGTCTCCAGAAGGTAAACCTTTCTGGCGCCGGCCTCAATGCAGGCGTCGACGAGGGCTCTTTCCTCCACCCCGCTTATGCTGCTGGGCACTCCCACTATGACGCAGGGCTTGAACAGGCTGAAAGAGGTAATGCGCTGCAGGAACTCCTTCAGCATTCTGGCTGTCATGTCGTAGTCCGAGATGACTCCGGCACTGATGGGGTGAATGGCCACAATATTGGCGGGGGTACGGCCAAGCATCTTTTGGGCATCCTCGCCGACCTTTAGAAGGCGGCCGGTATTCTTGTCCACCGCCACCACAGTGGGCTCCCTAAGGCTTATTCCCTTTCCCCGCACATACATAAGCACGCTGGATGTGCCCAGATCTATTGCTATGTCTCTCTCAAAAAAGAGCATTAACTTCACCTCATTTGTAAAATTGGCCAGTCTTTCGTCAGTAAATTATAAACAGATAAGCCGAAACTTAGTCTCGGGCCCGGGCCAGCGTGGCGCAGACAACTTCCGCAGCGCCGGCCTGAAGAAGAGTCCGGGCACATTCAGACAATGTGGAACCGCTGGTAACTATGTCGTCAATGAGGAGTATGCGCCTGCCCTGGACAAGCTCCGGGTCTGAGACCCGATACGCGCCCGCAATGTTTGCCTTGCGTTTTTCCTTGCTGCCCACCCCGGACTGGGCGGGCACGTCTATATGCTTTATAAGGGTCTCAACGGCCACGTCGTCCAATTCCAGGGCCGCAGCCATGGCTAGGAGCATGGCCTGGTCATATCCGCGTTTTTTAAGGCGCTTTGCGCTTAAGGGCACCCAGGAGATAAGGTCGTAGCATCCGGCAAGGTGCTTCCTAATGCAGTCCGCAATCAGCCTGCCGAAAAGGCTTGCGTAGGCGGTGGCCTCCTTGAACTTGAAACGCAGTATTGACTCCCGCACGATACCCTCATAATAGAGGGGCGATACGCAGACCGTAAAGAAGTCGCCCGTCTGCCTGCCGCCGTTCTCGGTATAGCTGATGGCCTTTTCACAGGAAGAACACATGCCGGATCCCCCCCGTTTCAGGATCCTTCTGCAAAAGGCACAGCGGGGTGGAAAAAGCAGATTGCTTATCCCTGAGAAAAAGCCCATAAAGTCAGCCTCCGATTTCCGCCAACCTCCCTCTCAATCCGCTGTAGCGTCTGGTCTGGCGGTGGTTGTCAATCATCTGAACCACTATCTCATCGTCGCCAACAATTATCAGGAGTTCTTTCGCTCGGGTTACGGCTGTATACAGAACGGCCCGGCTAAGAAGCATTGGCGCCCCCTTTAAGGCTGAGAGGATTACCGCCCGGTACTCGCTTCCCTGGGACTTGTGGACCGTCATCGCCCAGGCGTGCTCTAACTCCGGCAGCATGTCGGACGTGTAGGTGGCAAGCCTGCCGTCAAAGTCAACTGTGATGGTCCCCTCTTCAGGGTCAATGGCAACTATCTGCCCTACGTCGCCGTTATATATGCCTGCGCCAACTGCAGAATTATCAGCTTTTTTCCACATTATATCATAGTTGTTTTTAATTTGCATTACCCTATCGCCTTCGCGGAAGGTAATTTCGCCAAATTTCTTTTCTCTTTTTGCCTTATCCGGTGGGTTCAGCGCTTCCTGAAGGCGGCGGTTTAGGTTGTAGGTGCCAGTATCGTACCTTCTGGTGGGGCTCAACACCTGTATATCCATGGGGTCTATGCCCATGTTTTCCGGCAGGCGTCTGCTGCACAGCTCTACTATGGTATCCACAGCCCGGCTGCCGTCCCGCCGGCGGAGAAAGAAAAAGTCGCCGGTGTTCCGGGACAAATTCGGGTATTCCCCCCTGTTTATCATGTGGGCGTTGCTTACAATATGGCTCTCCTTTTGCTGGCGGAAGATTTCCGTAAGACGGACTGTTTCAACAATCCCGCTTCGGATAACGTCCTGGAACACGTTTCCCGGCCCCACGCTGGGCAGCTGGTCAGCGTCCCCCACCAGTACCAGCCTGCATTCAGGAGGCATCGCCCGGAGCAGGGCGCTCATAAGCTCGATATCCACCATGGAGCATTCGTCTAGAATAACGGCGTCGCAGTCCAAAGGCTCTGATTCGTCCCGCCTGAAGACAACTTCATCTCCGTCGCCGGAAAAGCCAGCCTCCAGAAGGCGGTGGATAGTGGATGCCTCACGCCCGGTAAGCTCGCTCATGCGTTTGGCCGCCCGCCCGGTAGGGGCGGTAAGCAATGCTGTCAGCCCCATCCTGTCGTACAGCGCCAGTATGGCCCGTATGGAGGTGGTCTTGCCGGTTCCCGGCCCGCCTGTGATGACCATTACCTGGCGCCGGGCTGCGTTCTGCAGAATACGCCGCTGCTGGGGCGCGAAGGAAATGCCCTGCTCGGCTTCTATCTGGGCGATATAGCTGCAGACTTCAGGACCCGTTTTGAACAGCGCTCCGGCCATTTCGGCAATACGCCGGGCGGCATAAACTTCCGCCTCATAAAGCCTCCTTAAGTAGCAGCCCTCCACGCCCGCAATATGCTCGCAGACAACTTCTCCCTCATCCGCCAGCATGTCAAGCCCTTCCCTGACCTCATGAGAATCCACGTGTATAAGGGCGGCGGTGGCGTCAATCAGCTTTTCCCTGGGGATGAAGCAGTGGCCGTTGCCGGAGTTGTGGACAAGCTCAAAAACCACGGCGGCGGCAATACGCTCCGGGGAATCGGCCTCAAAGCCCAGGTTCAAAGCCAGCGCATCCGCCTCCGAAAAGCTGCCCCCTATGTGGTCAGAGGCCAATATGTAGGGGTTTCCCCGCAGCACGTCCAGGGCGGCGTTGCCGTAAAACCGGTACAGGCGCATGGCATACTGGGGCATGAGCCCGTAGCCGGCAAGAAACTCCATAAGCCGGCGCAGCCCCGTCTGCCGGCGCAGGCTCTCGGACATTTCCCCAGCCTTTTTGGTGCCGATGCCCTTGATTTCCGCCAGCTTTTCCGGGTGGTTTTCAATAATGTTAAGGGAGTCCCCGCCAAAGCGCGAGACAATCAGGGCGGCGGTGGCGGGTCCAATGCCGCGGACCGCGCCGCTGGCGAGATACTCGTAAATGGCTTCGGCGCCTTTTGGCATGCTGAGCTGCGCGTACACGGCCTTAAACTGCTCCCCGTGCACGGGATGGCGGCTCCAGTTCCCCCTGACGGTGAGGAGCTCCCCGGGACTCGGCAGGGGCATGCAGCCGGTGACGGTGAGTTTACCACCGTCCTGGTCCTCAAGGCGCAGCACCGTATAACCGCTTTCATCGTTGTGGTAGATGACGGCCAGCACGGTACCAGATATTTCAATGTATAAGTTTTCGGCAGCCATGGCAGTCATCCTCCCGTTATCTTTTGTATTAAGCTTTCTGTTTTCGACGGCTCCCGAAAAGGAGCTTTACCGTATGTTTATTATGGCCCCGCGGCTGCACAGCAGCTCCGCCGCCTGCCGGGTCTCGCTGTCCATCCCGGCATCTTCAATGACGATTTCCGCAGGCAGCGTGCCGTTGCGCACCAGCCACAAAAGGCCGTCCACAGTGTTTTCCAGTTCCGGCGACGGGCCGGTAACCTTAAGGGTTACGGTCAGCTTCTGGTTCTTCCCTTTCTTCACCGGAGTGAGCATAACACCCCGGAGCAGCCACATCAGCAGAATAATCGCGGCAGCTACGACAGCGGCTATGATAATGTCGGCAATCACCTTAGCTCAACCCCCATCCGGCCATGATTTACTGAAAAGGGCGGTGGAAGCTTGCTGCTTACCTACCGCCCATGGCTTTTCAGCAGACTCTCTTTATTTTATGGGGGGCAAGTTTGTTCTGTGAATGCCGCGTCTTAAGGAAAGAGAAGTTTTTTCAGATACTGGCCGGTAAAGCTTTCCTTGCATTGGGCGCATTCCTCCGGCGTGCCTGCGAAAACCAGAGACCCGCCCATATCTCCCCCTTCGGGGCCCAGGTCTATTATATAGTCCGCGGTCTTGATGACGTCCAGGTTATGCTCGATTACCACCACGGTGTTGCCAGCGTCCACAAGGCGGGAAAGCATCTCAATGAGCCGGTGCACGTCGGCCATATGCAGCCCTGTGGTAGGCTCGTCCAGAACGTAGACGGTGGAGCCCGTGGAGCGCTTGGACAGCTCGGTGGCCAGCTTGATGCGCTGCGCCTCTCCGCCGGAGAGGGTGGTTGAAGACTGGCCGAGCTTTATATATCCGAGCCCCACGTCCCAAAGGGTCTGCAGGCGGGACCTTATCTTCGGCAGGTTCTTGAAGAAATCCAGGGCCTCCTCCACGGACATGTCCAGAACCTCGTGGATGTTCTTGCCCTTGTACTTGACCTCAAGTGTTTCCCTGTTGTAGCGCTTGCCTTTGCACACCTCGCAGGGAACGTAAACGTCCGGGAGAAAATGCATTTCTATTTTAATCAAGCCGTCTCCCGCGCATGCCTCGCAGCGCCCCCCGCGCACATTGAAGGAGAACCTGCCTGGGCTGTAACCCCGCATTCTGGCCTCCTGTGTGGAGGCAAACAGATCCCTAATATCGTTGAAAACTCCGGTATAGGTGGCGGGGTTCGAGCGGGGCGT
>JBMNQG010000035.1:0-22319 GCA_050944015.1 Oscillospiraceae bacterium | reverse complement strand
CGGAAGCCGCCCTGAAAGGCTGTGGATGTGTTTCCGCGAACAATCACGCACATAAAAATACAGGGCTTTCCGGCATCCCAGCCGCCAAAAAGCACATTTTCGGCAGATGGAAATCACCTGAAAGCCCTGTATTCAGGCCGTTTTTCAGGCGCTTATTTGTTTTTTACATTTGTCATCAATACCACGCACTCAACATGCGTCGGGGCAAGGGTGCAATAATAGCTGTATACTTACTTTAAATTACAACTTTTCGATACGCATATAAACGCATCTTTCAAATGTTAATACAAAACACTTAAATTATTAAAATACGCCCTGCATTTTTATTTTTTTATTATATAGATAAAATGTTAATGCGCAACACAAATATTTTATTGACAAGATTTACATTCTTATGGTACAATACAATTGGTTTTGATAAAGCGAGGTGGAAATATGGCACCACAAAGGAAATTGAGCGATGTTGCCAATATTATAGCAGGGGTTCATGAGGATAAATACACTCCCGAAGAAAAAAGCATTGAATATTGTTATATCCAACCCAACCACCTTTTAGAAGATGGTAGCATTCAATTGGCAACCACAATATTAAAAAAAGAAAAGATACAACCAAATCAGCTTGTAAGAAATGGCGACATACTAATCAAACGCCTCAATCACAATATGGCCTTGGTCGTATCGAACATTACAAAACCAACCATCGTATCCATCAATCTGTTTATTATAAGACCGAATAAAGAGGTTGTTCCAGAATACCTTGCCTGTTTGCTTGAACGAGCAGGCATACTGTCACAGATTGAACATATATCAGGAACATCCGCTTCTATTAAAGCTATATCGGCTAAAAAGCTTGCGGATGTAAGAATACCAATCATTCCTATAGAAAAGCAAAAAGCATTAGGACAAATATGGTATTTGACAAAACAAAAAAAGAAACTTTTACAGAATTATATGCAGGAAAGCGAAAATCTCCTTTCCGCAATAGTTGATAAGCTCATAACAGCAAAACAGGAGGAAAGATGATGGGCACCAGATTTGAAGACATAAAAAATACACTATGGAAAGCCGCCGATACTTTTCGAGGCACAATAGACGCCGCAAATTACAAGGATTTTGTATTGTCCATGCTCTTTATCAAATATTTGGATGATACATATGAAGAATACGAAGAAGAGCTAAAAAAGAAATATGATAATCCTATACGTCTGGAACGCGCAAAAAGGAATCTTCCGTTTACTTTACAGGACTATCAACGTTTCAGATACTTGCACAAAAATAGACATGATCCCAAAATAGGCGAAATGATTAACATGGCCTTGCAGGGTATTGAAGACGATAACAATGAACTGCGAGGCGTATTCCGCAGCATTGATTTTAATAGCGAGGCAATGCTGGGAAATCCACAGCAAAAGAATACAAAGCTTCGTACATTATTGGAAGATTTTGCGCCTCTTGATCTTCGTCCGTCACATATAGAAACGGCAGTCGGACAAGACCCTGCCGATATAATTGGTGACGCCTATGAATATATGATTGGCGAATTTGCCTCACAAGCAGGCAAAAAGGCCGGTTCATTCTTCACTCCTACAATGGTTTCGGAGTTAATGGCTCGCCTTACTTCTCCAAAACCGAATGAGGAGATATATGATCCCACCTGCGGTTCTGCTTCCCTGTTGATTCGTGCCGCAAAGCAGGCCGGAATTCACAATGTGGCAATTTACGGTCAAGAAATGAACGGTTCTTCCTGGTCTATGGCAAGGATGAATCTATTTATTCATGGCATTCATGGGGCTAATATTGCTTGGGGCGATTCCCTTGCCAATCCCCTGCACCTTGATTCAGACGGCAACCTAAAACAATTTGACGTCATCGTCGCGAATATGCCCTTTTCACAAGATAAATGGGCAGAAGGGTTTAATCCCGGCGGTGATGTTGACAGTAGTGATAATAAAAATAACAAAAAGTTTACTATGACCGCTAACCTGGATAAACATCACCGCTTTGACTGGGGTGTCCCCCCAGCAAGCAAGGGTGACTGGGCTTTTTTGCTTCATATGATTCACAGCCTTAAAAGCAATGGCCGTATGGCTGCAGTCGTTCCGCACGGCGTTCTGTTTCGCGGCGCATCGGAAGGACGTATACGGCAGACAGTTATTGAAAAGAATTTGCTGGATGCAGTCATCGGGCTTCCGGCCAACCTTTTTTACGGTACAAGCATTCCAGCATGCATCATGGTTTTCAAGAAAAACCGTTCAACAAACGACGTTCTATTTATTGATGCTTCAGGGAAAGACAGCGATGGCAACCTGCGTTATATTAAAGACAAGAATCAAAACAAGCTAAGCGAGAAGCATATTCAGGATATTCTGGACGCCTATTTTGAGCGGAAAGACATTGAGAAATTTGCCCATGTGGCCAGCTATGAAGAAATCAAAGCCAATGATTACAACTTGAATATACCCCGCTATGTGGACACTTTTGAGGAAGAAGAGCTTATAGACATTGAAGAAGTGCAGGATAAAATCGCCCAAATCAAAGCGGAATTGGGCGAGGTTGAAGCGCAAATGGATCGATACTTAAGAGAGCTTGGGCTATAACAGTTTTGTTGGGAGGTCAAATCATGTCAAAATTGAAAACTGCGGATTTCTATTATGGTGCAGTGTTATCTACTTTGTTCAATAATGGCATTACTCCTATACTAATTGAAGGCGGCACCGACAGGCAAGTCTATGATTTTACTACAAATAGTACCGAGTTTCGCCTATTTGTGAAATACCGTTCTTCAGGCCGTGATGGAGAGAACGGCTATAAAAGCTGGCAATTTGTCTTCTCGCCAAACGATATTGCCGAAATAAAGCAATTTATTAGTGAAGGAAGAAACCTTTCTATAGGGCTCGTCTGCGGAAATGACGGTCTGAATGACAGCGAGTATGCTGTTTTGCATTGCGATGAAATAAGTTCCCTGCTGGATAGCGGAAAGGAATCAATTACAATCAGCCGGATAAAAGGTGAAAAAGCCTTTAGGCTTTCTACCGGCGGAGGCCGGGACAATGCTATAAAAATCCCATCCAACAGGTTATATTGAGGTGTTCTAATGAATCAAGCGATTAAGGAACGTATAGAAAAAATAAAACGCGGTGAAGTGCCGGAGGGATACAAAACAATTGGAAATATAGGCATCATTCCTGTTGAATGGCCAGAAGGCGTTTTAAGTGAAGTATTATACCACGAGGTAAGAGCTGTTCCCAAGCCGACTAATGCATATTGGCGTTTGGGTTTAAGAAGTCATGCAAAAGGTACATTTCATGAATTGGTACAAGACCCTGAAACTGTAGATATGGAAGAACTTTTTGAAGTTAAAGAAAATGACTTAATCGTTAATATTACTTTTGCATGGGAGCATGCTGTTGCAATTGCAAGTAAAGAAGATGAAGGAAAACTTGTTTCGCATAGATTCCCTACATATGTATTTAACCATGGGAGCAGCCCACAATTTTTTAAGTATATTGTCATGCAAAGATGGTTCCGCAAGTTGTTAGAAAATATTTCTCCCGGCGGTGCTGGAAGAAACCGGGTAATGAGTAAACCGGCATTTTTAAAGCTTCCCTGCTATATTCCTCCCCTCCACGAGCAGGAGAAAATAGCAGAGATTCTCTCAACGTGGGACAAGGCTATATTGCTTATGGAGAATCTGATTGAAGAAAAGAAAAAGCAGAAAAAATGGCTGATGCAAAACCTGCTCAATCCAGACAGCGGTGTGAGACTGCCGGGGTTTGAAGGGGAATGGGAAAATACTTGCTTGAAAGATATAGTTTCTATTCGCAAAGAAAAAGTAAATTCGCAGGTCAATACAACCAATTACTATTGCATTGAATTAGAACATATTGAAAGTAATACCGGCAGAATTTTAGGCTATGTTAGTTCACAAGAACAACTTAGTACCAAAACGAAATTCAAACGAGGAGATATCTTGTTTGGGAAGCTTCGTCCCTACTTACGCAAAGTTGCTATTGCTCCTTTTGATGGGGTTTGCTCCAGCGAGATATGGCCATTTAAAGTAAATAGAAAAATTAGTGGAATTTATTTATATTATTATATGCAGAGTGATAAGTTTATTGCGGCAGCAAATATAGCAACTGGGACAAAAATGCCACGTGCTGACTGGAGTTTACTTAAGGACTATCTAATCACATTTCCCAGTGTAAAAGAACAGGCTGCAATCTCTGACATTCTCTCTACAAACGACAAAGAAATCAACCTTCTGGAACAGAAGCTGGATCAATTGCAAAAGCAAAAGAAAGCCTTAATGCAGCTATTGCTGACGGGGATTGTTAGAGTAACTATATACCCGGCGAAGGGAGGTGAAAAGAATGGCAAGGAATACACACCATGTTGTTCCGAATTCTAGCAGAGGCGGATGGGATGTAAAGCGTGGCGGTTCAGAAAGAGCTACTGCTCATGCCAACACAAAGGCTGAAGCAGAAAAGATTGCTCGGCAGATCAGCATAAACCAAGGGACGGAGCTGGTTATTCATGGGAAAGACGGCCGGATTCAGCGCTCGGATAGCCACGGCAACGACCCCTGCCCGCCGAAGGACGGGAATTAGCTCGCGAAAAAAGGAAAGGTGGTGACGATATATATGAGGGTAAAGAAAAGAGCAATTAATCTGCGCCAACAGATTAATCGCTCATTTGCCAGAATTGCTGTACGATGATTTTAACATGATGAGCCTGACAAAGTCAAGCGGAAAGGAGATATTATGGCCAGTTTGGGTATGCAAGGTTCATATGCACTTGATCTATCAACAATAGACCAGCAAGTAACAAAAAAGAGCCCTGGGAATTATGCGCTTGGTTATTCAAAAGATAGTACTTTCTATGTCCAGTATGTTGGTCGTGCTGACGTTGATGTCAACACAAGAATAAAACAACATGTAGGCGAAGGGTATCAAAGGTTCATGTTTAGCTATGCGACTTCCCCAAAGGCCGCTTTTGAAAAGGAATGTCACAACTATCATGACTTTGGCGGTCCAGATGGGAAGCTAAAAAACAAATACCATCCTGACCGCCCTGCAAATTCAGGTTGGAAGTGCCCTGTTTGTACCATTTTTGATTGAAATTACTTATCTAGGATATAGCAGGGCCCAAAATGTCCTGCTATATCCTTCAAGTTAAATAACACAGCTTTTACGCTTTATCTTTCTAACGGGAGGATAACTACCATGCCAGATCATACAATTTTTAACGAACGCCCGCAATCGCAGGACAGGGCTATACGACAACTGCAAGCGATGGGGTACCAATATATTCCGAGAGCTGAAGCCGAGCAAAAGCGCGGCAGGCTCAGCAATGTGCTGTTCCCCGATGTGATGAGAGAATTTTTATCTTCCCAGTCCTTCCGTTACCGGGAAAAGATGACCCCATTTTCCGAGCGTTCTATCGGTGCGGCAATACGCGACTTGGATTTTCCTCTTGTCAGCGGATTGATGGCCGCCAGCAAAAACATATATGATAATCTACTGTATGGCAAAAGCTGCGAGGAAGAATTATTTGATGGCGGACGACAGTCATTTGATTTAAACTATATCAACTGGGATGAGCCGGATAAAAACATTTGGCAGGTCACCGACGAATTTTCGGTAGAGCGCAGCAACGGCAAATATGCCCGTCCAGATATCGTCATTCTGATAAACGGCATTCCGCTTGTTGTGATCGAGTGTAAAAAATCAAGCGTGGATGTTGAGGAAGGTGTAAGGCAAAATATCAGAAATTGGCAACCTGAATATATCCCTCAACTGTTTAAATTTGTTCAAATCGTTATCGCCATGAACCCAAACGAGGTAAAGTATGCCACCACAGGCACGCCGCAGGAATTTTACTGTAAATGGATAGAGGAAGACAAAAAATGGCAGGAGGAAGCTGCAAAACGCTATACTGGAGAAAGCCTTGTAACCGAACAAGACAAGGTGATCGTTTCTCTGCTTTCCAAAGAACGGCTGCTTAAACTAATACGTTATTATATACTCTATGACAACAATGTAAAGAAAATTGCGCGGTATCAGCAGTTTTTCGGTGTTGAAAATACTATGCGCCGCATCAAAGGAGAAGACGATAAAAACACCCGAAGTGGTGTCATTTGGCATACTCAAGGCAGCGGAAAATCGCTTACTATGGTTATGCTGGTAAAGCGTATCATTGCAGACAAGGAAGTGAAAAACCCGCGATTTGTGTTAGTGTGCGATCGAATCAACCTTGTGAAACAGCTTAAGGATAATTTTATTCATACCGGTCTCAATCCAGCTCACGCCACTACGGGAAAGGGATTGGTATCACTGCTGCAAAATCGCGGAGAAACTATCATTACAACAACGATAAATAAATTTGAAAACGCTGCACGCAGCCGCACTAAAATCAAAGACGATAATATATTCCTGCTGGTCGATGAAAGCCATCGTTCTCATACAGGAGAATTTCACAATATGATGAATGAAGTTCTTCCCAATGCAGTAAAGATTGGTTTTACCGGCACCCCGCTTTTAAGAAAAGACAAGAACAATACTTACAAGAAATTTGGCCCGTTAATTGGGAAGGCGTATAAATTCGAAGATGGCATTCGTGATAAGGTCATTGTACCTCTGGTTTATGAAGGTCGAATTATACCGCAGGAAGTCTCAAATGAAAAAATTGATGATTACCTGAAGTACATTCTTGAACCTCTGAATGAAGAGCAACGGGAGGATATGAAAAGAAAATGGAGTCGCTTTGTTCCCCTCGCACAAACTAGGCAACGAATCGACATGATTGCCTTTGACATTCACGAACATTTTGTAACATATTGCAAACCAAGGGGATTTAAGGCTATGGTTGCAGCGTCTTCCCGCGCAACGGCCATTGATCTGCAACATGCCATCAACCAGATTGGCGGCGTAAAGGCTGCAGCTTTGATCTGCCCTGAAAATGTCAGTGAAAATGATGAACAGACAATCACAACGCAAGAGAAAAAGAAAATTCGCGATTTTTTCAAGAATGAGGTAGAACCACGCTTTGGTCAGAACTATGATGATTACGAGGAATTCGTTAAAAACAATATTATTGACGGTGAGGATCTTGATATCGTTATCGTTAAAGACATGCTGCTGACCGGATTTGATGCACCGCGACTCGGTGTGCTATATGTAGACAAACCAATGAAAGAACATACATTGTTACAAGCTATTGCAAGGGTAAACCGCATCTATCCCGGTAAAAGTTTTGGTTTAATTGTTGACTATTGGGGTTTGTTTGCTAATCTGAGTACCGCAATGGATCTTTATAGCGATGACGAGTCTGGATTTTCTGGTTATGATTCAAGCGATCTGAGTGATTCCATCTTTACTGCAAACGAGCAAAAGGAAGCACTAAAGAAATCACATTCGGAATTATGGGCAATATTTTCCAACATAGATTTTGACAAGGAAAACCCCAGGGCTTGGCATGCCTTCTTTGAGGATGAAGATGCCGATACCGGAAAAGAAAGACGAAAGCTATTCTACCAGAAGCTCTCCAATTTTTCGAAGCATATGGAACTTGCAATGGGCAGTTATTCTCTATATTCGTCCATTGGATTTGAGCAAATGCAGATATATAAAAAGGACCTGTTGTTTTTTCAAAAGCTTAGATCTTCATTGATGAAAATCTATGCTGAAAAAGTTGATTTTAGCAAATACGAAGATGGGATACGCAGTTTATTGAACAACTTTATAGCTTCTGAACCAGTTGAAATTATAGTAGAGCCTGTTCCAATTCACGACAAAACAGCGATGGATAAACAATTGAAAGAAATAGACGGAACAAAGTCAAAAGCTGCCTATATCCGTACCAGGCTGGTTTCTGAATTGGAGTCAAGAAGATATGAAGACCCTATGCTCTATAGGAAATTTTCCGAACGCATAAAAGCCACCTTGGAGGAATACAGGAAATCCAGAGACGAAAATGCGTACTTTGCCCAGATGCAAAAACTGGCGGATGATTTCCGTGAAGGTTTTACCGGCCATACCTATCCAGCTAATATTGATACTGATAATGACGCTAAAGCATTCTATGGAGTCGTATCAGAGGTATTGGCAAAATATCATCCAAGTCCTGATGATATTTTTGAAGAGGAAATGGGAATCTTATCAAGCAATATCAATAAAGCCATCCGTGATCTTGCCCGTGTGGATTGGCGCTTTAATATATCAATTCATAAAAAAATGAACCAAGCTCTAGACGATTTGATTTGGGATTTTTCCGAAGAACACAGTCTTAATTTGCCTGTAGAGCAAATTGACTTGTTATTAGAAAATATAATGAAAACAGCGATGAGCAGGTATTAATTATGGAGCTGAGAATAGATGTAAAAAACAAACCGACTAAAATCATTGTCACATATAAAGATATAAAAAGCGTTAGGCTAAAAGTATTTCCTACTCACGAGATAAAACTATCCGTTCCTCTTGGTACCCCAGAAGAATGGATAAATAATTATGTTAAAAGTAAATGTAAGTGGATAGAAGAAAAGTTGCAGCTTTTTGAGCAAACCAAGGCTATCGAAAAAGAAGTAAATATAAGGTCAGGGGTTTCCACTAGAATTCTTGGGAGGCAATTCAAAATCCGAGTACTTTATTCAAAACAAAAAAGAATAACCATAGAAAATTCGGAAGTGCTTTTATTCACTAATTGTCCGGAGAATCAAGATGCCATAGACCAACAATTCAATAATTGGTGGCAGAAGAGTTCTAAGCAATGTTTTGTCATGCAGTTAGACAAACTTTACCCGATTATTGAAAAGCATGGAATTGCTAAGCCTAATGTTGTCGTTAAAAAGATGAAAACGCTTTGGGGTAGCTGCAGTAGGAATCGCGGAATTATAAATCTGAACTATTATTTATATAAAGCGCCAATTCCCTGCATTGAGTATGTAATACTCCATGAGCTGACACACTTTCTCTACCCCTATCATAATAAAGACTTTTATGATTTTCTAACAATCTATATGCCCGACTGGAAGGAACGAAAAAGGCAGCTTGATTATGAAATAGTTTTAGGCGTTTAGCTATTCTATGCACCTTTTCACGAAACCTCAACCATTTAACGATTCCTAAACTTTTTCACGAAAGGTAGGAAAGCATCATTCAGGGGTGTGCATCTTTGCACGTTTTGGGTTTAAAAAAGCAAAAAAGCTGCCCCAAAAGGCGACTCAAATTTTTTCATAAAAGCGAAAAAGCCCAGTATTACTGGACTTTTTCGCGGATCAACATTGTATCAATATTGACGTTAAGATTTGGCGGAGAGGGGGGGATTCGAACCCCCGGCACCTTTTGGGGTGCAGCAGTTTTCGAGACTGCCACCTTCGACCGCTCGGACACCTCTCCAGACAGTGTTTAATTGAAGTTTTGAGACTTTGTAATTATAACTTATGTTGAATTTCAAATCAAGTGGTATATCTAAGAGTAAAAATCTTTAATTAATGCGTAAAACGCATTTCTAAATACCGCTTCCGAAGCGAATATAAAAAACATAGGGTGCCATGACACCCTATGTACCTATATCAAGTAAAATAGCAGCACCTTGTTTTTATAAAACTATCTTTATCTATTGCTTATAAATATTTATATTACTTTCTTTTTTTCTCCCATTCCGTTGTAAAATGGCACCGCATAGCTAAAGTGAGTTGCGAGAATTGCTGGCATTGCACCTGCGTTCAAAACTCCAGGGAATGCTATATAGCTTCCGCCAGGGGCCAGAATGTCGGTAACTCGCTTATATTCTGCTACATATTCGTCAAAAGTTGCTTCCTTACGGTCATATACTTCAACGCTGTTGAGCCCGCCGACAAAAGTAATCTGTTTACCGTATTTGTCTTTCAATTCTTTTAAATCTGGATTGCAATTACCTTGGAAACTATCAACCGCATCGATGCCCATTTCGACGAACTCCGGAATAAACTGACCTATTCTTCCGCAGGAATGATGCTGATAAATTAAACCCAAATCGTGAGTCGCATCGACAATCTTTTGCAGATTCGGTTTTATAAGCTCGCGCCAGAGGTTCAAAGACATAAATGGGCCTTTTGTGTATGCGTAGTCATCGTGGGCATTGATAACTTCAATGGGATAATACTGCTTGATTTTCTTAATGAACTCTATCTTCCAGTCAGCAACAGCGCTGAAAAACTCATAACAAGCCTCGGGTTCAGTCATGATGGCAACTAGTGCGTTGTCAAAGCCCATCAGGGCATGGAGCCTCTCAAACATACCGTTGGGAATCATTCCAACTCCAAGCTTGTCTCCGTCCATAAATGTTGCACCGTTGTCCAACATTTTGTCTTTATTTCCGTTTAATTTTGCAGCACCATCGACATGGAGGTCGTAGTATGCAGCTTGCTCCCAGTCTATCGCCTCTAAGTCAGGAAATTTTACAACGTCTTTCCAATCCCTGATGTCCTTCAGGACATGGTCACCTGTAGGCATAGGAGCTCGCTGGAGGGGAACATAAGTCCACTGTACGCCCCAATGGTCTTTTCCGGTTTCTAACCCCTCATATCGTTCAATGAACATTGCGGGTGTTATAAAAGCAATATCTATAAAGAAGCAAGGGACAACATAGGGCACTCATGACGATAGGCCATCAAGGCGTTTTCTCGCGGTGTAAGACCGGCCTCCTTGAGTAGACGATCATGTTCTGAAATGTCTATAACGAATTTTTCCTGATTGCCTACAGGCATTTTTTCCCCTCCATTTTTTTATTTATAGTTTTTACTTACTAATGAGAAGGAAAGGGAATGTTTACAAACTACTCACTCAATGCTTTGTTCAATATAGTTGATCTGGATTTGATACGCAGTTCAAAATATAATGGTGCTGAGTTTTCATCTGTGGCTTGCCGACTAATCAGTTTTTTCCGCCCTTTCTTAACAGCTCGTACTTTATGTTCCAGAGCTTTGGAGACAGATCCACGTAGTAGTTGTGAGGATTGTCGAAGCGCTTTACCTCGTCCCACAGGGTGTCCACCTGCTCCATGCAGTATTTTCTTATTTCCGGAAGAGACGGCTTGTCGTATACCAGCTCGCCGTTCTTGAAGATGGGGACCAGAAGCTCCCTTGCGGTGAAGTTCCGCAGGGTTTTCTGCTTCCAGGTTGCGTCGGGGTCGAAGATGGTAAGAGCATTGGAATCGTCCACCACCTCGTCGTACACGCAGATATAGTCAGCAATGGCCTTGCCCGTGGCGTTTTCGTAGAGCCTGTATACCTTTTTGAAGTGAGGATTTGTAATTTTAATAATATTTTCGCTTATCTTAATTTTCGGAATGACGTTGCCCTCGCCGTCCTCAATGGCAGCCAGTTTATATACGCCGCCGAAAACCGGCTCGCTCTTGGCGGTTATAAGCCGCTCGCCCACGCCGAAAACGTCCACGCATGCCCCCTGAAGGAGGAGATCCTGTATAATGTATTCGTCCAGGGAGCTGGAGACATATATCTTGCAGGTTTGCCAGCCTGCGTTGTCCAGCATTTTTCTGGCCTCCCTGGTCAGATAGGCCATGTCTCCCGAATCCAGGCGGATTCCGCAGTTCGTTATACCCCTTGGCCGCAGAACCTCGTCGAAGGCCCTGATGGCGTCGGGAATGCCGCTTTTAAGAGTGTTGTAGGTATCCACCAGCAGAACGGCGTTTTCAGGATAAATCTCGCAGTAGGTTTTAAAGGCCTCGTATTGGGAGTCGAACATCTGCACCCAGGAGTGGGCCATTGTGCCCCCGGCGGTAACACCGAAAAGCTGGTCGGATATGGTGCAGGCGGTGCCGGCGCAGCCGCCGATGAATGCTGCCCTGGCGCCGTAAATCGCCCCGTCGGAACCCTGGGCCCGTCGGGAACCGAATTCCAGCACCACCCGGCCCTGAGCGGCCCGCACAATGCGGTTGGCTTTGGTGGCAATAAGGCTTTGGTGGTTTATTGTAAGCAGCAGGAAGGTCTCCAGAAGCTGAGCCTCTATGGCGGGAGCTCTAACTGTAAGCAGCGGTTCCCTGGGGAATACGGGCGTGCCCTCCGGCACTGCGTATATGTCGCCGGTGAAGCGGAAGTTCCTCAGATAATCCAGAAAATCCTCGGAAAACATCTTCCGGCTTTTCAGATAGGCAATGTCGCTATCGGTGAAGTGGAGTTTCTGGATGTAGTCGATTACCTGTTCCAGGCCTGCGGCAATGGCGAAGCCGCCGTTGTCGGGTACAGTGCGGAAAAACAGGTCGAAGTAG
Source organism: Oscillospiraceae bacterium (assembly GCA_050944015.1). Taxonomy (GTDB): domain Bacteria; phylum Bacillota; class Clostridia; order Oscillospirales; family Oscillospiraceae; genus DUOX01. The sequence continues at coordinate 10,055 of JBMNQG010000035.1, read as the reverse complement.
GTAATTCGGTCTTTCAGTCCGCAGTTGAAATACCCGTTACCCATAGTAAGCTCATAGAAATCGCAGAGCATGCTTAAATTTATGTTTTCTTTTACGTGCATCAGATAGTCCCTTCCTGCTTTGTAATTGTTGAATAAGAGCGTTTTCAGAGTCTTTATAAGTATAAGCCCAAAGGCAGGGAAAATCAACCTTATTAAATGCCAGGTTATTTCACCAAAAATGAGATATTACAAATATTTCAAGCTTTTCGTATATTTTACGTGATTTCACAACAAATATAATGTATAATATAGGGGAAACAGAGCTGCGAGGAGGCGCAAAAAATGAGCTTTTACTTCAGTGAGACCAAAAAGATTCCCAGGATCCACAGCAAGTTGCGCCGTCATATTGTTTCCATGCCCGATGAAATCTGGAAAGCCAGCGGCATACTTATTTGGGGCAGGAGGATAAAGTCACTTGTTTTCACGACGGACATTGCTATCATACGCAACTGCAATGCAGATGCTGTGCTGGCTGTCTACCCCTTCACCCCTCAGCAGGTGATTTCCGACGCCATAATCCAGGCCTCTTCAATCCCCGTTTTCTGCGGCGTGGGAGGAGGCACCACCCAGGGTTCCCGGGTTGTTGCCCTTGCCCAGGACGCCGAAGCTCAGGGAGCCATGGGCCTTGTGGTGAACGCGCCCATATCAAACGAGGACATCAGGGCGGTGGCTCAGGTTGTGGACATACCCATAGTGGTCACGGTGCTGAACGAGCACACAGACATAGACAAGCGCCTGGAGGCGGGCGCCAGCATACTTAACGTTTCCGCAGCCGAGGATACGCCACGGGTTGTGGAGATTATAAGAAAGAGATACCCGGATCTTCCCATTATTGCAACGGGAGGTCCCACCGGGGAGACCATCCGCCGCACCGTGGAGGCGGGGGCAAACGCCATCAGCTATACGCCGCCCACAACCAAGGAACTCTTTTCAAGCATGATGATGGATTACAGAAACCGGGAGAATAATAATTGAAGAAATTTGGAGATTTTCTTGACTGCGCTCCCCATATTGTGGTAAAAAACATATTTGTATGAGCATATTCGGAACCAATTAATTACGGAGGAAAAAATATATGTCACTTACACCTGAGCGCGCGGCGGAACTCCGTGAGCTCTGCCGCAAATTTAGAATTGACGTGTTGAAAGCCATCCACGGCATACAGTCGGGGCATCCAGGCGGCTCGCTTTCAGTCTGCGAGATTCTGACCCTGCTTTACCAGGAGCGGATGAACATTGACGCCAGTAATCCCGACGACCCAAACAGGGACAGGCTGGTCCTGTGCAAGGGCCACGCCGCCCCCATGCTGTATAGAAACCTGATTGAAAAGGGCTTTCTGCCCGCGGATTCCATGAATACCCTGCGGCGTATCGACAGCCAGCTCCAGGGCCACCCGTCCATTCACACCCCCGGTGTGGAGATGTCCACGGGGCCTCTGGGCATCGGCCTGAGTGCCGCTCAGGGTATGGCCATGGGCCTGAAGCTCAGCGGCAGCCCGGCAAGGGTGTACGCCATCCTGGGGGACGGAGAGCTGAACGAGGGCACAGTTTGGGAAGCGGTAATGTCCACTCCCAAATTCAAGCTCTCGAATCTCACCGCAGTTGTGGACTACAACGGCGTCCAGCTTGACGGAACCACGGACGAGGTTATGCCCCTGGGCGACCTGCGGGCCAAATGGGCAGCCTTCAACTGGAACGTTATTGAATGCGACGGCCACAGCCTTGAGGAGCTGTCCGATGCCTTTGACGCCGCTGAGGCTTACAAGGAAGGGCCTACCGTCATAATTGCCCGCACCGTTAAGGGCAAGGGCGTGTCCTTTATGGAGGGCAAGGCGGCCTGGCACGGCAAGGCAATACCCGATGAAGATCTGGCTGCGGCCCTTAAGGAACTGGAGGTGTAAGCCCATGGCAAAAGCTATAAGAGACGTATACGGCTCCGTGCTGGCGGAGATGGGAGAGAAAAACCCCAATATCGTGGTGCTGGACGCCGACCTTTCCGGCTCCACCAAGAGCGCCGTTTTCGGGAAAGCCCACCCGGAGCGCTTCTTTAACATGGGCATAGCGGAAGCCAACATGGTGGCCACCGCCTCGGGCCTGGCCACAACGGGGAAGATTCCCTTTGTAAACACTTTTACCGCCTTTCTCAGCACTTTGGGCCTTCTGGCCATCAGGGCTCAAATATGCTACGGCAACCTGAACGTAAAACTGGGCGGGGCCTATTGCGGCATGTCCGACGCCTTCGACGGCTCGTCCCATCACGCCACCGAGGACATTGCAATCATGAGGAGCCTTCCCAACATGACGGTGCTGGCGCCCTCCGACGCCGAATCCACCCGCTGGGTGACCCAGTTCGCCGCGGAGCACAATGGCCCGGTGTACCTGCGCCTGTCCAGGGACGTATATCCCGACCTTTACGCGCCCGGCACTAAATTCGAGTGCGGCAAGGGCGCCATAGTACGAGATGGCAGTGACGTGACGGTTATTGCCTGCGGGCTTATGGTGCACAAGGCCATTGAAGCCGCCGAAATCCTGGAGGAAAGAGGCGTTTCCGTACGGGTGGTGGACATGTATTCCATCAAGCCCATTGACAGGGAGCTCATTTTGAAATGCGCCCAGGAGACAGGCGCCATAGTCTGCGCCGAGGAGCACAATATTTACGGCGGCCTTGGCGGCGCAGTTTCCGAAGTCCTGGCCTGGGGAGGCGCCTCCGCCGTAACCGAGTTTGTAGGAATTCAGGACATCTTTACGGAAAGCGGCCCCTACAGCCAGCTTCTGAAGAAATACGGGCTAGACGCCCAGGGCGTAATAGCAGGCATAGAAAAGGTTTTGGCCAGAAAAAGATAGAAAAAATCCGAGAGCGCCACTGCCTGAGGGTAATGGCGCTCCGGTCGTACATAGCTAAATGCAGATGTATTTAATGTGTGTGCGCGACAGCAAACAGACTCTTTAAGCGGGTGAGAAGCGGATATGGGTACTTTTAAACTCAGGCCAAATATGCTGCTGGGCGTGTCCAGCTCGGCAACCCAGGTGGAGGGAGGAGAGCTGGACCACACCTGGGCCGACTGGTGCAAAAAAGGCAATATTATAGACGGCAGCTCTCCCGCCGTGGCCGCGGGACATTGGGAGCGCTGGTATGAGGATGCGCTGCTAATGCGCTCCATGGGGATTCAGACCTGCCGGTTCAGCGTCCAGTGGGCCAGGGTGGAGCCCAGGGAGGGGGAATTCGACCAGGAGGCCATCCGCCGTATAAAGGAGGAGGTCATGCTCCTGCTGGGTTTAGGGATACGGCCCCTTGTGACCCTCCACCATTTTACAAATCCCATGTGGTTCGAGGAAAAGGGAGGATGGGAAAACCCGGACAATATAAAGTTTTTCCTGGGCTACGTGGAAAAAATGGTGCGGGAGCTGGGGCACCTGGTCAGCGAGTATATCACCATAAACGAACCCAACGTGTACGCCGCCGAGGGGTATTATTTCGGCAACTGGCCTCCGGGGAAAAAGAGCCTGAAGGATGCAAGCCAGGTGCTGTCCGTCATGGCCGCCGCCCATATCCGAAGCTACAGGCTGATTCACAACCTGCGCCGGGGACTGGGTTTTTCCGATACCAGAGTGGGTTTTTCCATACAGTTCCGCGCCTCGGAAGGAAAAACCACCATGAACCCCCTGCATCTGCCTTCCGTGCTTCGCAGCGAGAAACTGTTCCAAAGCGCGATTATAGAGGCCATGGCGATGGGCAGGTTTACCAAACCCCTGAAAAACTACGCCAGGGCCAGGCAGCGCCCTTACTGCGACTTTCACGGGCTCAGCTACTACGGGCGGCCCGCGGCCCATTCCAGGAAGGGGGCGGCGAAAAACGACCAGTCCTGGGAGCCTTATCCTCAGGGTATCATAAAATGCGCCCAGGCGATGAGCGACATGTGCCCGTTGCCCATTTACATTACGGAAAACGGCGTGTGCTCCAACGACGACAATCTGAGAATCAGGTTCATTTACGAGCACCTGAATGAGATTTCCCGCTGTTCCCTGCCGGTGGAGCGCTATTATTACCGGAGCTTCCTGGACGGATTTGAATGGACGGAAGGGTGCAGCGCCCGTTACGGGCTGGTTTCCGTAGACTCCGACACTTTGGAGCGCAGCTTAAAGCGCAGCGGTGAGTTTTATTCAAGGATTATGGAAAGCCGGGGCGTTACCCAGGAGCTGTTTGACGAGTATGTGGCCGCCGGCGATAACGCCGGTACATAATGTGTGGAGTGTGGAGTATGAAAACCCCCCGAACCTTTTATGGTTCGGGGGTTGCCTTTTTTCGGATTCCGCCTTGACAGGGAGCCTGCGAAAGCATATGCGCTTTTCAGGGAAAACCCTTTCGTTGCGGCCAAAATTAGGTATGGAGGAATAATTATGGCCTTTGATTTTAAGAAGGAATACGGGGAACTGTATATGCCGAAGGAAAACCCCTGCATTGTGAATGTGCCTCCCGCGAATTTTATTGCTGTCCGCGGCAAAGGCGACCCCAACACGGAGAACAGCGAGTACAAGCAGTCAATCGGCCTGCTTTACGGGGTTGCCTATACTATAAAGATGAGCGGGAAGTCCGGCCGCCATATTGACGGGTATTTTGATTTTGTGGTTCCTCCCCTTGAGGGCTTCTGGTGGCAGGAGGGCGTCCTCGGGGTGGATTATTCCGACAAGGAGAGTTTTAATTTCATCTCTGTCATCAGGCTGCCGGATTTTGTGACCAGGGAAGTTTTCGACTGGGCGGTTGCAGAGGCCGCTGAGAAAAAGAAAACCGACTTTTCAAAGGTGGAGTTTTTCCCCTATAATGAGGGCCTGTGCGTCCAGTGCCTGCACGTCGGCCACTATGACGACGAGCCGGCCACCGTTACCCGAATGCATGAATATATGGCGGCGCGGGGATATGAGCTGGATATTTCGGACAGGAGATTTCACCATGAGATTTATCTCAGCGACGTGAGAAAGGTTGCCCCGGAAAAGCTGAAGACCATAATCAGGCATCCGATAAAAAGCGGGGCGTTTTAGATGATTATATTGCCTTGAAAAAAGCACCTTTGCGAAGGTGCTTTTTTCACCAAATATAGTGGCAATTATTCCAAAACAGGGCACGCGATCTATGTATTCTTGACCGCCTTTGTCGGCCTGTTGTCCCCGTGCTTTACAAAGAGCATTGTAACAAAGGCCAGGAGCACAAAAACTGAGCCGTAAGGGAACAGGGTGGTCATCTTGATGTCCAGAAATACGCCGCTTAAAATGGGGGTCACCGTCTGGGCGGCCATGCTGGCGGTATAGTAAAACCCCGTATATTTGCCCACGTCGCTGCCTCTGGACAGTTCCACCACCATGGGGTAGCTGTTCACGTTGATTGTGGCCCAGCCTATGCCTGCAGTGGCAAAGAGTATGTTCATGACTAGGGGGGAACTGCCCGCCCTCATAAAGGAGGCGGCAAAGAAGGAGCAGCCCAGGATGATAATACCTCCAAGAATGGTCTTTTTCCTTCCTATTTTTGAAGCTACAATGCCCACGGGGATATAGGCCAGGATGGCGGCGCTCGTGGCTATGGTCAGGGTGGTGTTGTAATCCAGGTTCAGAACCTTTCCCGCATAAACGGAATACTTGCTGGTGACGGCGTTATAGCCCATAAACCAGAGCACAACTGAAGCCAGTATCAAAAGCAGCGAGGTTCTCTCTTCGCGGCTGAGTTTTTTATTGCCGCTCAGCTCTGCCTCATCGTCTTTGCCATCAATATCGTATTTTCTGCTCTCCTCCCGCATTTCGGCAACAAACTGAGGCTCCTTGACCTTCCACAGGAAAATCAGCAGGGAGACCAGCATTATACCCGAAGCCATGGCGAAAAAACCGGTATAGCTCATAAGGGCATTTTTGGGGTGGCCGGTTTTAAAGACCATGCCCAGAATAAGTACTATTATACCGCCGGCGGCGCCCATAAGATTGATAATAGAGTTGGCCTTGGAGCGAAGGGGCTTAATGGTCACATCGGGCATCAGTGCCACCGCAGGGCTGCGGAAGGTGGCCATGGACAAGAGCAGTATAAGGAGTATGGCCATGAATGCTATAAGGGGGAGGGGGTTTTTCACCGTCTGCTGCCAGGCGTAGGCCTGCCTTGCGGGAACGACATAATTGGTGTAGTCGGGATTAGTGACCTCAGCGCCGGTTGTACCGTCGGTTACCGTCATTGTGATGGAGGTAAATTCGCTGCGGCTGAAGGCCTCCCGGATGACAACGGTCCTGCCGTCCGGAGTGTTGACGGTAAGGTCTGCGTCATATAGGGTTTCCAGGGCTGTGGGATTTTGGACGTCCACCTCCTGCAGGTTCTTTAGCTGCATGTTGTCGGCAAAAGAGAGCACAACTAAAAATATGGCTGCAAGGATGGTGCCGAAAATGATAAAGGGCGTCCGCCTCCCCAACCTGCTTTTGTGCCTGTCCGATATGGCGCCGAAAAGGGGCAGCAAAAATAAAGCCAGAACATTATCCAGGGCCATAACGACGCCGGAAAAGCTCTGGGCCATACCGAATTTGTCCGTTAGAATTTTGGGGATGATATTGTCATACACCTGCCAGAAGGTGCATATCAGGAAAAAAGCAAAGCCGACAAAGATTGTACGCACGGTATTAAGCTTCATGGCGCTACCTCACATTTCTTACTGTTCCTGTCATACAAATTAATTCTAAATGAATTTAACAGATTATTCAACAATAAATTGACGCTAATTGTCTTATAGTGTAAAATGACAGAAAAGGAGGTATTCCTGGCTGTGAATAAAAGGATTAAAACTGCTATTCCTATTGCCGGCGCCGCCCTTGCCCTTAGTGCCGTAGCCTTCATGGTTGCCCCCGGCAGGGCCGGAAAAGAGAAGAAGGCCCCTTTTTACGGCCGGAATTTTGCGCACCGGGGGCTGCATAGGATGGATAAATCCGTCCCCGAGAACTCCCTGACCGCCTTTGAGTCTGCCGCCCAGCGGGGCTATGGAATAGAGCTGGATATCCGCCTTACCGGAGACGGCAAGGTCGTCGTGTTTCACGACGATGAGCTGGACCGCATTTGCGGAGTTCCCGGAAGGGTGGAAAATCTTGGCTGGGAATACCTTAAAACCTTAAGGCTCTGCGGCACCCAGGAAAGGATTCCGCTTCTTGAGGAAGCCCTTTCCGTCATAAACGGCAGGGGACCCGTTATCGTGGAGCTTAAGCGCGGCAGAAACAACAGACAGCTATGCGAAAAGACTCTCAATATCCTGCGCAGATATACCGGCCCTTTCTGTGTGGAGAGTTTTGACCCCTTTATAGTGCGCTGGTTCAGAAAAAACGCCCCGGATGTTCTCCGGGGACAGTTAAGCTGCTCCATGGACAGATTTAGCGATGAGACTAATAAGATTAGCGCCTTTCTGGTGAGCAATGTGCTTACAAATTTCCTCTCACGGCCCCATTTCCTGGCCTATGGCATGGGGAAAAAGACCCTTCTGGCAAGGCTTTGCGAGCTTATGGGGGCTATGAAGGTGGCCTGGGTAAGCCGGGATTGGAAAAGCGAAAAGACGAGCGATGCGGTGATATTTGAGTTTTACAGGCCAAGGACAAAGTTTAAATAAGGGCCTGATGGAGCTCTGCCACATTTAAAAATACATAGTCGGGTTTAAGGGGGGATGCGTCCAGCATCTCCCTTGTTGTTTCGCCGGACAGCAGGCACACGGACACGGCCCCGGCGTTTTTTGCCAGGGCTATGTCCGTATACAGCCTGTCACCCAACACGGCGATGAGGTCATTGGAGATTCCGGTCTGTTTTGATATTATATCCACCATTCTGGGGTGGGGCTTGCCAATGTAGACCGGTTCCCTGCCCGTGGCGGCGGTGAGGAGGGCGCAAATGCTGCCGCAGTCGGGCAGCACCTCATCGTCGGGCATGGGGCACACCAGATCCGGGTTTGCGGCAATAAAGGCGGCGCCCCTCCTTAGAAATCGGACCGCCTTTTCCAGCTTTTCATACGTGAGTTCCCTGTCAAAGCCCAGGCAGACCGCCCGGGGGTCGGAGTCCGTCAGTTGCAGGCCATAGGATTCCAGCTCCCGGCAAAATGCCCCGGTTCCCACAGGATATATGCCGGCGCCGGGAAAATGCTCCCTGAGATAGAGAGCCGTAGCCATGCCGGAGGTGAATACGTCCTCCCGCCGGCAGGGGAAGCCCATGCCTTGAAGCCGGGCCACGTAGTCCTGCCCGGAGCGGGAGGAATTATTGGTAAGGTATATATACCTGCGCCCTGAGGACCGCAGGTATTCCACAAAATCAATGGCGCCGGGCAGCGGCCTGTCCCCCAGGTATATGGTCCCGTCCATATCCAGCAGGAACAGGCGGCAGTTTTTCAAATCGCTCATATCCATATCCCATCTTTTTCATTCAAAAGGAAATACGTGCCGGCGAAGACCCAGTTCGTCCCGCACCGCTACAAGCTCCTTTTGCACCTCGGGATTAACCGGCACCCCGGAATCCTTTCGCTCTTGCCAGGCCAGCCATTCCTTCTCGCCCGCCGTGTATATCCTGTCGTGGCCGGGAGCCTTCCTGGATTCCCGCAGCTGGCGGCAGATGTCCCCGGCAATTTTCCGGAAGGTTTCTTCGCCCAGGAAAGCGTTGGTGTCAATGGCAATGAAGAAATGCCCCAAACCGTAGGGGACCCTTTGGCCGTCCCGGACCCCGCTGAGCATCTTCAAATAATTGCCGTTGGCAAGAGCGGCGCTGAGTATTTCCACCGCGGTGGCGTAGCCGTAGCCCTTGTATCCGCCCATTTCCTCCCCGACGCCGCCTAGGGGGGCGAGGGCCGCCTCTCCGGCGGTGAGGGCCTTAAGTATGGTGCCGGAATCCATCAGAGTGCTGCCGTCGTCGGCTATCACCTGCCCCGGAGGGGTGGGCAGACCCAGCCGGTGGTAGTATTCGATTTTCCCCCGCTGGGTAACGGAGGTGGCGCAGTCCAAAACGAAGGGGAACTCCTCATCCGTTGGCAGGCCTATGGTCAGGGGGTTTGTGCCCAGCATGTTTTCCACGCCGAAGGTGGGGGCAATACTGGGTCTGGCGTTTGTGCCGGTAATTCCTATGCAGCCCGCATCCGCGGCCATGGTTGCGTAGTAGCCGGCAATGCCGTAGTGGGTGGAGTTTCTCACGGCCGTCATGCCCATGCCGTGCTCCTTCGCCATTTCTATGGCCATCTTCATGGCCCTGTAGCCTATTACCTGCCCCATTCCGTTGTGCCCGTCGATAACGGCGGTGGTGGTGGTCTTTTTTACAACCTCAAAGTTTGTGACGGGGCTTTGTATTCCGGCCTTGATGCGGTCGTAGTATATGGGCTTGAAGCGGTTGACCCCATGGCTTTCAATGCCCCGTCGGTCGGATTCCAAAAGCACGTCGGCGCAGATTTCCGCCTCATCCCGGGGTACGCCCATGGCGTTGAAGGCGTCCACTATAAAGGGGGTAATTACATCCCAGGGGACGATGACAGTTAAGCTAGACACAGGCAGAACCTCCTTGCGGATAAATATTAAAGCTTCAGGTCTTCCGGAAGCACGGTTATAAGGTCTTCTCTGGTGGGGGACTCCATGGCCGCCACGCGGTTGGCCTGGCGGGAGACCATGTCCTCAAACCAGTTGCGCACGTCCCTGCCGTTTCCGAAGTTTTCGTCCCTGTTTTCGTACAGGGAATCAAAGTACTGTTTGGCGTACTCCTCCGCCTCCGGGGTGAGCCGGTAGCTGTTTTTCTCGCAGAGCTTTTCAAATATGGCAAAAAGCTCCTCCCCGTTGTAGTCGGGGAAGTAAAAGTATTTGTTGAAGCGGGAAGCCAGGCCCGGGTTGGAATTTAAAAACTTCTTCATGAGCTTTTCGTAGCCCGCCACTATCACCACAAGGTCGTCCCTGTGGTCCTCCATGGCCTTCAGCAGGATTTCAACGGCCTCCCTGCCGAAGTCGTTTTCCCCGCCGGCGGCCAGGGAATAGGCCTCGTCGATGAACA
>JBMNQG010000034.1:0-22872 GCA_050944015.1 Oscillospiraceae bacterium | reverse complement strand
CGCCCACTTTTCTGATGGAGTTCTCGATAAGCTCGGTGGTCTCCTTGGCGGCGCTGCTGGAGCGGGCCGCCAGGGTCCTGACCTCCTCGGCCACAACGGCGAAGCCCTTGCCGTACTGGCCGGCCCTGGCGGCCTCCACCGCCGCGTTGAGGGCAAGTATGTTGGTCTGGAAGGCTATGTCCTCTATGACCTTGATAATCCTGTTTATGTTGCTGGACGCGGTGTTTATCTCGTCCATGGCCTGGAGCATTTCCTGCATCTGCAGGTCGCCCTGGATGGCCTGGCTGCTCGCGTTGGCGGCCAGCTCGTTGGCCGTCTTTGCGTTGGCGGCGTTTTTCTTGGTTTGGTCGGACATTTCCTCCAGGGAGGCGGTGAGCTCCTCAACGGAGCTGGCCTGCTGGGTGGCGCCCTGGGAAAGGGCCATGCTGGAGCTGGAAACCTGCTTCGAGCCTGCGGCAACCTGGTCCGCGGCGGCGGCAATCTCGGCCATCAGCCTGTTCAGGTTGTCCACCAGTATGGCAAGCTCCCTGCCGAAAACGTCCTTGTCAGACCTGATTTTGACGTCCACCGTCAAATCCTGGGCCGCCAGGCGCTTGACCACCTCCGCCTGTTCCCGTGTGCTTTGGACAATGGCACCCAGGGCGTTTACGAGATTTCCGATTTCGTCCTTTGAGTTGGCGCTGACATCCAAATCAAGGTCGCCAATGGCAAGCCTGTTGGCCTCTTTTGTAAGGTTGTTCAGCGGGAAGTTGATGAAGCGGGCGATGGCGATTCCCAGGGCTATGGAAGCGGTCACTGCTATTACCACGGTGGCCATGGAGATATACACCGACCTTAATGCGTTCCTGCCGTTTTCTTCGGCCCTTTTGCTTGCCGCAGACGAATCAAGTTCCAGCAGTTTTACCAGGTTGGCCTGGAGAGCGTCCCCCGTCTTGTCGGAGTCGTTCAAAATGATGTTCTTTGCCGAACTGTACTGGTCAGATTTTATCAGCTGGATGACTTTGGTTATGTACGCCTTATAATTGTTCCAGTCGGATTCTATTTCGTTGTAAAGGCTGCGTATGTCTTCCGACCTGATTATCCCTTCAAAATTCTGCAGGGCGGCGTCCGTTTTCGAATAAAAGCCTTCTATTTCGGAGACCAGGTCGAGGGCCCCGCTGCTGTCCTGCGTCGCCAGGGACAGGGCGGTGTACCTCAGCTGCTCGAAGTTGCTGAGGACCTCGCTGCAGTATTGGATGCCCAGGGTGTTTTCCTGGTAGAGCTGCTCGTCAGCATCCTGGATTTTGAGAACGTTGAAGATGCCGACGGCACCGACAATCATCGCTATTACCGCCACCGTCACGAATCCCACGAGCATTTTAGAGGTCATCTTCAGGTTTTGATACCATAAATTAAATCGCTTCACGTAATATCACCTTCCCAACCAAACCTTGCGGTTGTTCCCCAAGTTTTATATTTCCGTTTCCATCAGAAGTTTTTCGCAGTCCAGCAGGAGGATAACGTCGTCCCCGGATTTTCCAAGATTTTTTAGATACCTGTTTCCGCTCATCGACTTTGGAAGCTCCAGGACATTTTCGTCGGCTATAGTAAGCACTTCCGATACGCTGTCCACAATAAGCCCAATGAAAATGTCAAAGAAGTTTATTACTATGACGCAGGTTCTGTCGTCGTATTCCCGCTCCTGTTTGCCGAACCGGAGCCTTACGTCCATCAACGGGATTACGATTCCTCTCAGATTGATGATTCCCTTGAAATAGAAAGGCATTTCAGGCATTACGGTAAGCGGCTGCATCCCTATTATTTCCGTTACGTATCTTATTTCCAGCCCATAGGTCTGGGAGCCTATGAGAAAAGTCAGATACCTGCCTCTTTGGGCGTCCTCTATGCCTGCGGTGATTGCGGATAAACCTGACAAAGATATCCTCCTTTCTGCCTGTAAAGCACAGACCGAGGGTTTCCTTGTTGTGTATTTTCGGCATTTTTTGTAAATCGATTAGGGAAATGACAAAAAAATTTATAAAACGGGCTTGTTTACAGGAGCATGTCCATAATCAGGCCCCGTATTTCGTCCATACGGCAGATGTAGTCAATATGTTTGCTGTTTCGGCTGAGGATATCCGCGGCCAGGTTCTCCAGTTTCTTGTCTATGGTCCTAATTATTTCATAGACACGCTGCCTTCCTGAGGGATCGAGCACACATTCGGATTCAAGGCGATAGGCGTTGTTGGTCACTTCTTCCAGCAGCGCGGCGATAAGCCGCCTGTACTTTTCGAAGGCGACCATGTCGGCGGTTTCAACTATATGGGCGGCCTGCTCGTTTATTTCGTTAAAAAGCGCTGTCACCCTTTCACGGTACTGCTCCTTCAGCTGGCTGCCCAGCTGCTGCTGAAAGGAGCGGGAGGAATTTCCCCCCGAGCTCTGTGCAACGCTGCGGACGGAGGAACCCGTCATTTGGCCGCTTCGGCTAACCCTGCTCACACCCATTGTTCCGCACCTAATTTAATTAATGTATTCTATCATGTTGTCCGGCATATCCGGAACGCTTGATTCTATGTACGCTGATACGTGCTTCCTGTTCCGGGCGCTGACGGTTTTGGCCTTGTAGTCCCGGATTTTCTGTTCCAGAAGCTTTTTGGCCCTTTCGTCCGTTTCCATAACGGAATCCAGAACGCGGCGGAGGCGGCGGCGGTTTTCAAAAAACTCAGGCATGCGGCCCTCCTTCGGGGGGCCGCCCTCCAGGCTGTCGGAAACAAGCCCTATTTCCTTTTCCAAATCAACCAGGCGGCGTATGAGTTTTTCCCGCTCCGCCAGAACCTCCCCGATCTTCTTTTCGTCGTCTCCCTGGAATACCGGGAAGTTCTCCTCGGAAAAACGCTGCAGCTCAAGTCCGGCGCTCAGGGCCTCCTCCATAAGGGCCGCGAGCCTGGCCTCGTTTTTGTTTTCATTCATGTCAGCATACCTTTATGTCGCAGTTGGGCCTGGCTATCTGCTCCCAGGTGTTCCGGAGGGAGTCCAGTATCTCCAGCACGCCCGGTAGCTGGGACAGGTCCTTTTTGATGTTCATTACACGGATTGAATACAGCAGAAAGTCGTAAATGCTGAGAAGGTCCTTGGAAATTTCAAAGCTGGTGTCCAGGCAGTTGACGAGCTCCATGATGATTTTCTGGGCCTTTATGAAATGCTCGTTGGACCTTTCAATGTCCTTCTTGTCGTTAAGGCATATTTCCGCCAGCTTCAGGTTTTTTATGCATGACTCGAAGAGCATGACGATAAGTTCCGCCGGGCTGGCAGTCATAACGCTTTGTTTCAGGTATTCCTGCCTTAAATTATTATAGTTCACGACAAATTACCTCACAATACTATAATTTTTCAAATTTCAACGACGAATTAATTCATAAACAGCTGGCTGAGATAGTAGGACTGGCTGTTAAGAGCGGAAAGGGCCGTTTCCATGGCCGCAAACTTCGCGTAGTATTTATCCGCCAAAGCGTCCAGTTTGACCTTAAGCGTCTTTACCTGTTTTTCCACGCTGCTGATGCTCTTCTCGTTGTTGGTTATGGTATCGTCTGCGACGGTGAGATAATTTGACATGGCGTTTCTGATTTTATAAATGATGCCCTGCTGCTCCGCGGCGGCGGTGTTGGAACCGCCGGTGAACATGGCCAGCACTTCGTCCGGGTTTTTCTCCAGGGCGGCGGTCAGGGCGTCGGTATCCAGCACCAGCTTGCCCTTGTCCGTGCTGAAGTAGCTGGCTGTTGAAATTCCGATGGAAGCGGCGGTTTTTCCCGTGCCCCCGGCCGAGGTGAAGAAAGCCTTTTTGAGGGAGGAGATGAGGCTTGTAAGGTCCTTATCCTTGCTGAGAAGGCCGGACTTGGACTTTTCCTCCCAGGCTTTTATCTGGTCCTCCGTCATTTCCTTTTTCTGAGCCTCGGTGAGGGGAGGGTATTCGGAGGAGTAATCCTTAGCGGTTACAAGGTCGTTGAGCTTGGTAATGAGGCTGTTGAGGGCCTCGACGAATTTTTTTACGGCGTCCACAGTGGAGCTGAAATCCCTGGAGACGGTGAACCCGATTTCCTCCTCGGCTGTTCCGACAGTAACCTTCCTAAGGTCGTAGTTTATCCCGTCGATGGAGAACTTGTTGCTGTCCCGCTCCACGGAAACACCGTTAATCTCCACCAGCGCGTTTCTGCCGTTTCTGATTGTTCCGGTGCCTATCTGGAAGGCGCTGTTTTCGCCGAAGGCGTTGCCGGAAAAATTCTCAATGTGGACGTAGCTGTCGGCTCCGCCGGAGTCGGCAGTAATGGTGAAACTGTCGGTCAGCCGGCTGTATTTGATGGTGACGTTGGCGTCCGCGTCGTTGTTAATGGTGTTTATCATGGTCTGAAGGGTAGTGTCGCTGGAAAAGGTGAAGGTTTTGCCGTTTATGGCGAAGGAAATCTGGTTGTTGCTGTCGAAAACCAGCTTGTTGGCGAAGGACAGCTCGGCCAGGGTGGCCGTATTGCTGGAGGAAATCTCTACGCCGTTTGCCGAAATCCTGCCGGAGCTGGAGACTTCCGCGTTTTTCGCCAGCTGATGGATTTTCAGGGTGATGTCGCCGGTCAAGGCGCTACTGGAGGCGGTGAGGACCGCCGCCTTTGAATCGCTGTCGCTGGTGACGCTGTATGCGAGGTATGTGGAGGATTTGAGCATGCTGGAAGCTCCCAGCACGCTGCAGTATGTGTTTGAAAACTCCTTGACGGCGTCGATAACGCCTTTTATGGCCTCGTTGCGCCACTCGTATTTAGTTATTTTCTGCTCCTGCTTGTCAATTCTGGCCTGCTGGGTGGAACAAAGGTTTTTTACAAGAGTATCGGTGTCAAGGTCAGAATACATGCCCGTAATCCTTGAATTGCTGCTATAGATGGAATTAACGCTTGACATTATATCACTCCCGACAAATTGGGTGTCGGCCGGATTTAGGACAGGCCGCTTGATTGTTTTTGCCTTTGTATTAATTATCGAAAGAATTAAGATTTTGTTAATGGCAACTTATCAAAAATTATACTATTTTGTCGGATTTTTCTCAACTTTATCACAATCCGGCCGTGAATACAATCTGGTTTTGTTGTCTCTGCCGAAAGAATTCTGGTACGAATAAAACGTCTGCAACAAAAGCCGCGGCTTATATATAAAAGGTAATTGTAAAAAAGGCATAATCTTTTTTCCTTTTTCACGAATATTTGTGCTGGGGATTAAACTAAGGGCGGAAAGTGTCGAAATAATATGTATGACCTAAGGATGGATAGGAGGAAGTCCTTTGAACAGTGGATCTGAGAACCTTGACAGCATCCAACAGGATGTGCTGAGGGAAATTGCCAATATCGGCTCCGGGCATGCGGCCACGGCCCTGTCCCGGATGCTGGGATGTCCCATAGAGCAGTCGGTTCCCAATGTCATGGTCGTTCCCCTGAGCGAGATGTCCACCGTGCTTGGGGGCGCGGAAAAAGTGGTAGTCGCCGGGATGATAAAGCTAATCGGCGACTTCTCAGGGTATTTAATTATGGTGCTGGATTTCGACCAGGCAAAAAAAATCATATCCATGGTTTGCGGCGACGCTGAAAACATAGACTCGCAGCTTGAGCTGTACAGGTTTTCAGCCCTGGATAAGTCCGTTCTGGCCGAAACGGCCAATATATTGGGCGGCTCGTACATGAGTGCAATCGCAGAATTCACCGGCCTGAAGATGAGTTCCTCGGTGCCGTATTTGTGCATTGACATGGTGGGCGCGGTCATGAGCGTCGCAGTGGCGGAGGCCGGAAAAACAGGCGATTTCGCGTTCCTGTTCCAATCCGAGCTGTTTAACGAATCGGAGCGGATTATCGGGAACCTGCTGTTGATACCGGAGGAAAAGTCCTGCGACATAATACTGAAAACCCTGGGCTTTATTTAGGAATGATTAAATGAAACAAAATAGATTCTCTGTAGACATTGCAATGATGAAGGTGGCACGGGCCCCTGATATACTCTATTCCCTGGGACTGGGTTCCTGCGTGGGAGTTGCAATTTACGATCCAGTTACGCGCATTGGAGGGCTAATTCACGTACTCCTGCCATCCTATAAGGAGTTTACCCAGGGGGTGCACAGCAGAACCAAGTTTGCCGACTCCGGTATAGTGGATTTGGTGAACGCCATGGTGGAGGCCGGCGCCGGCAGGTACAATCTGAAAGCCAAGATAGTCGGCGGGGCGGCGATGTTTTCCACCGAAAGCAACCAGGTTTACAATACCATCGGGAGCCGGAACGTGAGCATGTGCGTGGAAACCCTGAAAAAACTGGGTATTGAGATAGTCGCCCAGGACGTGGGCGGAAACAAGGGACGTTCCATTTACTTTGACCTGTCCACAGGCGCTCTTTCCGTCAGGACTATTGAAAAGGGCGAAAAAACTATATAATTTATTTAAAAAAGTCGAGATTTGTATTTTTTAAGCGATAAGATAATTGGAGGTTGTTAACAATGGCCAAAATAATGATAGTTGATGATGCCGCTTTTATGCGAATAACAATTAAAAACATGCTTAAGAAAAGCTCCCATGAAGTGGTGGGCGAGGCGGAAAACGGCAAGGTGGCGGTGGAGCGTTACAAGCTCCTGAACCCGGACATCGTAACTATGGACATTACGATGCCGGAGATGGACGGGATTACCGCCCTGAAGGAAATCATGAAGATAGACCCCTCTGCCAAGGTCATCATGGTTTCCGCCATGGGCCAGGAGGCCATGGTGAGGGAGGCCGTTATAAACGGCGCCAAGGGGTTTATCGTGAAGCCGTTTAAAGAGGAAGGGATAATATCCGCCATCGACAAGCTGGCCTAGCGACCTGCCCGCTTTATTATACAGGAAACAAGGGGATTTGAAATGAACGTTGACGAGTCCATGCTTGATGTATACATATACGAAACGCAGCAGTTGCTGGAGTCGCTGGAAAATACCCTTTTTGAGGGCGAAGGCCAAAAGGCGCTGAGCAGCGACCATATCAACGAGATTTTCCGCATCATGCACACCATAAAAGGCGCCTCGTCGATGATGGAGTTCGAGCAGCTGGCAAAGCTCGCCCACGCCCTTGAGGACATGTTTTCACAGATCCGGGAAAAGGGCGTCCCCGACGGGAACTGGCAGGGCATCTTCGACGTGACCTTCAATGCCGTTTCCTTTTTCAACGGGGAGCTGGCCAAGCTCCAGGATAAGAAGAGCACCGACGGCGACGCCACGGAGATACTCGGCATGGTGAGGCAGCAGCTGGAGCGCCTCAAAAACGGTAGCCCCGCCTCCGCGAAAATGGCGGGCGAGGACCCTTTGCCGGATAACGGGGGGAAAAACCTTGAAAATGCGGAGCCCTCCGCGCCCGTTGCCGGCCCGGACGAGCCCTACTATAAGCTGAAGCTGTTTTTCGAGGAAGGCTGCCAGATGGAGAATATCAGGGCTCTCGGGGTCATAGAGAGCATAAAAAAGTACTGCAGCCGCATTGCCCATGTGCCCGAAAGCTTAGACTCTGATTCGGCGTCTACGGTAATCATACAAAACGGCTTTTGTGTATACCTCCAGACCAGGGAAAACCCCGACGTTATCAAGAACGCGATTGAAACCACCCTATTTATGAAAAGCTACAGCATTCTGCCCATTGAAGGGGACGACGAGGAAGTGCCGGCGTCAATACGCCGCGCGGCCGGCCACGGCGAGGGGGCGAAACGCGGCGAAAGTCCCGAGTCCGGCGCTTTGGACGGCTTCTCCGGCGAGCTGATTGCAAAGCAGAATTTTATCAGCGTGAACGTGAACAAGCTTGACCACCTCCTCAATGTGGTGGGCGAAATTGTCACGGCCCAGTCCATGGTTATTAACAACGCAAATTTTGGAGACGCGGACAGGAGTGGATTCGACGCCGCGGCCCAGCAGCTCCATTCGCTGATAAACGAGCTTCAGGACGTGGTAATGAGCATCCGCATGATGCCCATGTCCACCCTGTTCCAGAAAATGCGCCGGCTGGTGCGGGATATGGCAAAAAAGCTGGGCAAGGATGTCCAACTTGAAATAAGCGGCGAGGAGACGGAGGTGGACAAGAATGTCATCGACCATCTGTCGGACCCGCTGCTGCACATTATCCGCAACTCCGTGGACCACGGCATAGAGGACGAGGCCGCCAGAATTGCCGCGGGCAAGCCGCCTCGGGGCACCATCAGCCTTGAGGCTCACACCACCGGAAGCGACGTTATCGTCACCATATTCGACGACGGCAGAGGCCTTCAGAAGGAGGCCATTTTGAAGAAAGCCCAGGAAAAGGGCCTTTTGACAAAGTCGCCGGAGGAGATGACCGACAGGGAAATATTCTCCATGATATTCCTGCCCGGTTTTTCCACAAGCTCCACGGTCACGGAGTATTCCGGCAGGGGCGTGGGAATGGACGTGGTCCGGAAGAACATCAGCCAGATAGGCGGCTCCATCAGCCTGGAGAGCGAGGAGGGGACGGGCACCACCCACATCATCCGCATACCTCTCACCCTTACCATTGTGGACGGCATGAGGTTCAGCGTGGGTAAGACCAGCTTTATTGTGCCCACCGTGTCCGTGCTCTCCGCCGTGAAGCCCGACCCAAAGGATATAATCACCGACCCCGAAGGCAACGAGATGATAATGCTCCAGGGGAACTGCTATTCCCTTGTCCGCCTGAAGGACTTTTTCCATATAGAAGACGGGATTACGGACATAAGCGAAGGTATGTGCATGCACATCACTTCCGAGGAAAAGGATTTTGTCATCTTCTTTGACCACCTGGACGGGGAGTACCAGGTGGTGGTAAAGCCCCTGCCCAGCTACCTGCAGCAGTGCACTTCAAGCCTTGACGGCCTTGGAGGCTGCGCCATTCTGGGAGACGGTTCCATAAACCTCATACTGGACGTAAATGGGATTTAACCGGAGATGGAAGCGTCAGCCTCTCCACAGCCTTTGATGATTGGAGGAATTAGCGTGGAAGATGTTTTGAATACAGCGGCGGAGGAAAGCGAAGTCCGGGAATACCTGATATTCACGGTGGATTCCATAGACTTCGGCATTGATATCGGCCTGGTGCAGGAGATAATAAAAATCCAGCCGGTTACGGCCATACCCAATGCCCTGGATTTCTGTGTGGGCATACTCAACCTCCGGGGCACCATAATTCCCGTGCTGGACATGAGGATTAAGCTGGGTTTTGATGCGGCGGAATATGACGATCAGGCCTGTATCATAGTAATTATGCTGGGTTCGGAGCTGGTGGGGGTAATAGTGGATTCGGTGCAGGACGTCATACGCATTTCGGAAAGCGAGCTTATAGACGCGCCTCCCGTTTTAAGCAACGGCCGCAGGAGCTACACCGCAAAAATTGCCTGCACTGACGACAAAATCAGGCAGATTATCGACGTAAACACCGTTTTTGGCATCGAAGCGATATAAATTCCCTGCTCAATACTGTGAGACCCGCAGAGCCATGCCCTGCGGGTTTTTTTGTTTCCGTTTTGTTTCGCATTAGGGACCGCAGAGACTTAGTTTAGCAAAATATACAATCGCTTAAAAAAAGCATTTGCTATTAATGCTTTTGTATAAAATTACAAAAGTTTTAATTATATTTGTAAATTCCATTTATTGTTCAGGAGAGGGCTTCGGGATATAATTCAAGTAGCAGGATTTTTGCAGAAACAGATGAGTTACCAATCTTAAAAAATGTTAGGAGGAGAATATGGAAAAGAGAAAACGTGTTCTTGCGTTGCTTCTTTCAGCAATGCTGCTCATTGCGGTTTTCTCCGGCTGCGGAGGAAAAGAAGCAAAAACCGAAGACGTTACCCCCGACGCCTCGCAGGCGACAGACAAGCCCGAAGCTCCTGAAACTCCACCGCCGGCGGAAGACGAGCAGACCACGCACCCCTATCCCATTTCTTTCCCCTTGGTAGAAGAGCCCGTCGAGTTCACTCTTTGGACCACCATTAACCCCATGGCGACTTCCTACATAGACACCCTCAGTGACGCGGCGGTGTATAATTACCTGAACGAACTGACCAATGTCCATATGGTCGCCACCTGCGTTTCCGCCATAACGGCGGCGGAAACCTTCCAGATAATGGTGGGTTCCGGGGACTGGCCAGACATCTGCGAACGTGTGAGCGGCCTGTATGCAGGCGGTCTCAATGCGGCCTATGAAGAGGAGTTCATCATTGATATTACGGACTATGTGAAGAAGTACAGCCCCAACTATTATGCGCGCCTTGAGGAAGACCCAGTCAGGATGATAGGCGCCTGCGCCGGCGGAGATTCCATCCTCACCTTCGCCGAGATTTGGGACGAATTTAACAGCCTGAGCAAGGGCCTGGCAATTCGCCAGGACTGGCTGGACGACCTTGGCCTGGAAGTTCCCCGTACCTTTGACGAACTGGAAAACGTGCTGCGGGCATTCAGGGACGAAAAGGGAGCCGATTCTCCTCTGTGGCTTAGCGCCGCCGGCACTGGGGGAGGCTTCTCCCTGACCTCCGGCTACGATGTGGCCATGACCATGGACCCCATGGGCGGAGAGTACCCCTTCGTTGTCAAGGACGGCAAGGTTGTCTGCGGCCTTGAGGAACCTAACCTGTATGACTATTTGGCCATGATAAGGCGCTGGTATGCCGAGAACCTTTGCTACAAGGACTTCATGATGCAGTTCGGGCCCGCGACCTCTTTCTCCGACGGAGCTTTTGCCGAGTTCCTCAACGGTGAAATGGGCGTATGCTACCTTATGATAGACGACTTCCCGATTGCTGAGGAGGCGGGAGTGAAGGTGGCGCCCCTGGCGGATATTACCAGGGAGCCCGGCGGAACCGTGGGAATTGTGGACCTTACGCCCACTGTATCCCCCGGCTGGTGCATCACCGCCGACTGCGACGAGGATTTGATTCCCCTCATTTGCCAGTGGGTTGATTTCCTGTATACGGACGAGGGCGCAGTAATAAACAGCTTCGGATTGGAAAACCAGGCCTGGGTGTATGACGAGAGCGGCGAAATAACCTACACCGACCTTATGCTGAATAACCCCGACAACCTGAACTGGAAGGTGCTCCTCACCCTCTACGCGGTTGACACCGGGCCGGGCTACTTCCTCAACGATAGGAACTGGAAGTCCCAGTCAGAGCGGCAGCATGAGGCTTTCGATGTCTGGAAATCCAATCAGGACGGCAGCATTGCCTACCCCAACGCCGCCACCATGACCCAGGAGGAAGAGACGGAATACGCCGGCATAATGGCTGAAATTGAAACCTTCGCCAAGGAAAAAATCCTAGGCTTCATCACCGGCCAGGTGGACCTTGACACCGAGTGGGACAGCTACCTTGCAACGCTGAAGGTCCTCAATATTGACAGAGTTGTGGAAATCAAGCAAGCGGCCTACGACCGGTTTATCAGCAGGCAAAAATAAATAAAATTATAAATCGTAGTTGCGATCGGGCCTTAAAGCCCGGTCGCAATATTACGGTTTCAAAGGAGCTAAAGTATGAGCTTACGTTACAGGCATCTCTTGTCACCTGTCAGGGTCAACAACCTCATTTTGCGGAACCGCATGGTTTCCACCGCTTCGACCCCTCACTTTTTGCAGGGAACCGAACCTTACCCGACTGAAAAACTGATTACCCATTTCGCGAACAGGGCGAAAAACGGCGCGGCGGTGGTCACCATAAACCACTTGCACAACGACACTATGCCTTTCTGGGGCAGGGCAATAGACAACCCTCCCTGCCATTTCAACATGCTGGAAATGGACGAGCCCATAGCTCAAAACTACATATGCCAGCTTATAGACGCCATTCACTTTTACGGCGCTAAGGCAAACGCATATATCATGGCGCCCGCCGCTTTCAGGCTAGGAGGCCCTCCCCCCATGGGAGAGGAGGGGCCTGGCGGTATGGATATGCCGGACGGCCCCATGGAGCCCGACTACACCATGATGACCCGCAATGAAATGGACGCCTTCATTGCCGACTACGCCCAGCAGGCCCTGGACCTCAAGAGGCTTGGGTTTGACATTGTCAGCATCTACTCCTGCTACCGCCGCTCCCCGCAGGCCCAGTTCTTGTCGCCTCAGACCAACCATCGCACGGACGAGTACGGAGGCAGCCTTGAGAACAGGGCCAGGTTTATGCTTGAGCTGTTTTCGGGCATAAGAAAAGCGGTGGGCCCCGATTTCGCCATTGAGTGCGTGCTGTCCGTCAGCGAGCCTGAGGGCGGCTACACGGTGGAGGACACGATTGAGCTTGCCAGAATGGCAGAGGGCCTCATAGACATCCTGCACCTGCGGGCGGGAGAGATGGACCCCCAGCATCCCCTGGGCTTTACGTCAACGGAGGACATGCCCACGCCTTTCCTGGAGGAGATGGGAAAGGTCACAAGGGCTGTCCACGAAATGGGCCTGAAGATGGTGGTTGGCGCCTCCGCGGGTTTCCAGAACCTGGACTGGGCGAACAAGGCGGTGGCGGAGGGCAAGGCGGACCTGATTTGCATGGCCAGAAGCTGGATAAACAATCCCGACTATGGCCTGAAGGCCTATGAGGGCAGGGGCGAGGACGTGGTGCCCTGCATACGCTGCAACAAGTGCCATGTGTCCAACGCCAGAGATATGTTCCGCTCCGTCTGCTCCGTCAACCCCGTTTTGGGCCTGGAGGATAAGATTGAGCGCATGATACAGCCGCCCAGGGCCTCAAGGAAGGTTGCGGTGGTGGGCGGCGGTCCTGCGGGTCTGGAGTTTGCCAAGGTGGCGGCGGAACGCGGGCACAAGGTGACCCTTTACGAAAGCTCCGGCACCCTGGGCGGCATGCTGAAGCATGCCCAATACCCATCCTTCAAGTGGCCCCTACGCCAATTCAGGGACTTCATGATATCCCAAATGGATAAAAAAGGCGTAAAGGTTATCCTGAACACTAAAGCCACCAGGGAACTGCTGGAAAAAGAGGGCTATGACGTGGTGGCGGTTGCAATAGGCGCCGAACCCGTAGCCCCGCCCATTCCCGGAGTGGACAGGGACAACGTCAGGTTTGCCGCAGATATTTACGGCCGCGAGGACAGCGTCGGCAGCAGCGTGGCCATAATAGGCGGCGGCGAGATCGGCGTGGAGACCGGCCTATATCTTGCGGAGCTGGGCAGGAAGGTCACCGTTTTGGAAATGCTGCCGGAGCTTATTATGGACGCCCCCCACGCCCATTACAAGAACATGGTGCAGGATTACTGGCGCAAGCAGCCTAATTTCTCCTATCGCTGCAGCGTGAAGTGCACCTCAATAGAACCCGACGGGGTGAGATACACCGACTCCGAGGGCAGTGAGTACAAAGTATTCTGCGACACCGTCCTCCTTGCAGTCGGAACCCGGGCCAAAACGGAGGAAGCCATGGCCCTTCACGGCGCCGCGCCCTACACGGTGGTAATCGGCGACTGTGAAAAGGCCGGAAACGTGCAAAAGGCCATGCGCTCAGCATTTGCAGCGGCGTCTTTGATATAGCAGACGCAAAATATGGCGAAAAAAAGCGGCCGCCATTTTTATGGCGGCCGCTGAATTCGTCAATGCAAAGATTTATTCGCCGATCCTGCTCCTGCCCTCCAAGGCGTCTAGATAGTTTAGAATGCAGAAGGACAGCTCGAAGCAGAATACCGTGTCCTGGCTCCTGAAGTCGAAATCCAGCAGCTCGTTTATACGCGAAATGCGGTATATCACCGTGTTGCGGTGGGTATAGAGCTTTGCTGCGGCGCTGGTAAAGTTGCGGCCTGAACAGATGTAGGCCCGTAGGTATTTTGTAAAGTCGGTTTTGTGCTCATGGTCGTAGCGTATAAGCTTCCGTATCAGGGGGTGGCACAGGTCGTAGAGATTATGCTCCTTGCCGACGGTGTGGAGCATAAGCTCCAAAACCCCGTCTTCGGAGCGGTAGAGGTGCTCCACTCGCTTTATTTTAAGGTTTATGTCAAATATTGTCCTGGCCTGCCGGTACTGGCTTGCCACCTCGCTGAGGCTGGTAAACGAGGAGGATATGATGCCCCTGGCGCCCTCTCGGGCAAGGTGCTCCTCCAGAGTTTGGTGCAGCTTGCTCTTTGCGTCCACTTCCGTGTCAAGGCTGAAAATCGCCACCATGTCGCCGTCAATGATGGAATAGCGCCCTTCGGGCAGGAGCCTGCTGAGGGCGGAGGCATAGCTCTCCAGCATTTCCACGTTGCGCACGTTTCCCTCCCAGCGGACGAGGAGGAGGTAAACATATTTCTTCAGCTGCCAGTCCATAAAGCGCAGCCGGCTTTCAATTTCCTCGCTGTCCGTCAGGGCACCCCGGACCAGGTCCGAGATAAAGTAGTCCTTGGCGGTCCTCAGGCCGCAGGAGGCGGGGGATTGCCTCATTAATACCAGGGACACCAGCCCCGCAACGGTTTCAAGTGTGTGTATGTCCTCCATCTCGAATTCTTTGAAGTGGGAGTGGACCGTAATGTAGCCTATGACGGCGTCTCCCATGTGCAGGGGGGTTCGCATGACGTACTCCTTTTGCCCGTCGTCGTCAATATGCGCCGCGTTTTCGTTTCCCTCGAAAATGGCGGGAGAGGAAATCTGGTTTTTGCCGTCAAAGGGCAGGTAGCCCAGCTCCTTGTAGCGCTCCAAGCTCATGCCGGGAGGGAAAGCGGACATGGCCAGTATATTTTTTCCCAGGTCCGTTACCACTATAGGGTTTCCAAGTTTTTCGGCGCAAAGGTCCACTACATGCTGCAGAGGGACGTTGCTGGTCAGCACGTATCTGGACAGGGAGGACAACTCGTTTTCCTTCGCAAGAAGGGCCTGGACATGGTTGTAAACCGGAATAAACAGTTCCCGGGAGGGGACAAGTATCACGTTGCAGCACAGAGCGTTTTCCGGCGATATATATTCCCTAGCGCATATGATGTTCGCCCCTTCGAAGGAGGGGATATTGGCTGTACGTAAATCCTCGGTAATCAGGTAGATGCAGTTTTCTTCCCATTTGTCTCCGGGAAGCCCTAGCTTTGACATCAGTATGTTTGTGGTTTGCGACCGGGTGGAAAAGGTACAGCCTATGAATTTGCGCTCAACGTTCAAGCCAATAACGTCAAAATTCATAATAACACCCCTATGCGCTATAAATTCTTGAAAATCAACGGCTTTTCTGACCTAATAGAAAATGTGCAAGGCACTTGTGCAAAAAATCGTAGGATTTAAGCAATAAATATGTTACAATTAATCAATACTTAAAAGATTATAGAAGAAAATAGTCAAAAATTCAACTAACTTATACAAATTACAGCATGAAGCCTTTTTTTCTTTATAAGGCTTCGCGCAAACAAGGAGGCAAGGCAATGATTAAAAACGAATTGTACCCCCACGTGTTTCAGCCCCTGAAGATTCGCGGACTGACTTTGAAGAACAGGCTCCAGTATTCCCCGACCGTGGTGCTGAAGTGCACTCCCGAGGGAGAGGTCACCGAGGAAATGTTGGAGTATGTGGGTTGGCAGGCGAGAACCGGGGTTGCTTATGTTACGGTAGGCAATACCCCCGTGGTGCACGAGGACAGCTCCGCCTGGCTGTGTGAGCTCAACGTCACGGAAGACAGGTGCATCCACGGCATCAACAGGCTGGTTGTGGCCGCCCGGGAAAACGGTGCGGAGCTGTCTGTGGAGCTGGCACACGCCGGCAGGGGCTCCATGGCAACCCCTGGCAAACCTGCACTTGCCCCTTCGGACGTTCCCCTCAACGGAGGTCCCCTGGGGTACATAAAGGCCATGAACAGGGAGGACATGGACTACATAAAGAAGCAGTTCGTGGACTGTGCGGTGCGCTGCTGGAAGGCGGGCATGCGCATAATCATGATACACTGCGCCCACAACAACCTGCTAGCGCAGTTCATCTCCCCGGCATCCAACAAGCGCACTGACGAGTACGGCGGCAGCCTTGAAAACCGCATGAAATATCCCCTTGAGGTGCTGAAAGCGGTGCGGGAAGCGGTGCCGGACATGGTAATAGAGTGCCGGGTCTCCGCTCAGGAGGATACCGAGGACGGCCTCCAGTTTGACGAATCCCTGGAGTTCATGAAGAGGGCTCAGGAATATGTGGACATCATGCACGTTTCCCGCGGCAACATCTTTTTCAACTACGGCTCCACCTATACCATACCCACCTATTTCAAGGGCAGGCAGCTCAACGTGCCTTTTGCGGAAAAGGTGAAAAAGGAGCTGAAGATTCCCGTCGCGGTGGTGGGCAACATTACGTCCCTGACGGAAGCGGAGGAGATAATAGCTTCCGGCAAGGCGGATATAGTGGTAATGGCCAAGTCCTACATGGCCGATGGGGACCTGATACACAAGTCCGTAAGGGGCAGGGCGGAAGACGTGCGGCCCTGCATCCGCTGCGACTGGTGCGGCACGGCCAACAACTACGGAACAAGCATGCGCTGCGCCATAAACCCCAAACTGGGCAAGGACATTAACACAACAAACATTATCCCGCCCGAGAAGGCCAAACACGTTATGGTAATCGGCGGCGGTCCGGCGGGCATGATGGCTGCCCAGACCCTGTGCGACATGGGCCACAAGGTTACTCTTTATGAGAAGTCGGACAGGCTTGGAGGGCTCTTAATCGATGCCTGCGCATTCCCCTTTAAGGAGTACCTGAGGCTGTATACGGAATGGACCATACGCCAGACTGAAAAGTGCGGGGCCAAGGTTGTTTACAACACCGAGGTAACTCCGGAACTGGTGGAAAAGGTGAACCCCGATGCCGTCATTGTGGCCTGCGGCTCCAAATATTTAAGGCCCAGGATAGAGGGAATCGACGGCGACAAGGTTAAAACCCTCTCGGACGTGGTGCACCACAGGGTCCAGGTAGGAAAAAACGTGGTGGTCTGCGGCGGCGGCACCGTGGGCCTGGAGTGCGCCATAATGCTGGGCATGGAAGGGCATAACGTGACGGTTATTGACATGATACCAACAGAACAGTTCGGAGCCTCCCTGCCGGTGTTTAACGGCATTGAGGTGAAATACCAGCTGGCAAAATACAAGGTCAGCCTTCAAGGAGACAGGAAGATAACCGCTTTCACTGATGAGGGCGTCGCAACAGTTGACAGCGCGGGCAACCGGCATGTATACCCAGCGGACACCTATGTGCTGGCTTTGGGCGTCGCTCCTGACAGGACCCTGGGCGACCAGCTTTTGAGCAAATATTGCGAAGGTGTTTACCTTGTGGGCGACTGCGTCAGCTCCAACCGCCTTATTGCAGAAGCCTGCCACGACGCCTTCCACGCCGCAATAAGAATCAGGTAAGTTGAAATCAAAATATACAAGCAAGGAGAATCAGCCATGCCATTGGATATTAAGGGAAAAGTTGTAATAGTCACAGGAGGCGCCACGGGAATAGGCCGCGCCACGGCCATTGAGTTTGCAAAACTGGGCGCAAAGGTGGTAGTCGCCACTGGCAGCAACGTGGCGGGGGGCGAGGACACTGTCAAAACAATCAGGGATGCCGGCGGCGAGGCCATTTTCGTCAAATGCGACGTGTCCAATGAGAAGGAAGTTGAGGCCCTTGTGGTGAAAACTGTTGAAACTTACGGCCGCCTGGACTGCGCCTTCAATAACGCGGGCGTGGGCCCTGACGGGGTGCGCATCAAGTTCTGCTCGTTGACGGAGCTGGAGGAATCCGTCTGGGACAGGACTATGTCGGTGAACGCCAAGGGCGTCTTTTTGTGCATGAAGCATGAGATACGCCAGTTCCTGAAGCAGGGAGGCGGAGGCTCCATAGTGAACACAGCCTCGGTAGGAGGCCTGCGAATGGCGCCGGGTTTCGGCGCATACGGCCCCAGTAAGGCTGCCGTGATTGCTGTAACAAGGACGGCGGCGGTTGAATATGCCAAAAACGGCATACGCTGCAACGTGGTCTGCCCGGGCCCCACTTTGGGCACTGAGCTTATGAAAAACTCCATGGCGACCGGCGGTGCAGCCGCCGGAGGGGATGACGGGCCTCCAATCCCGCTGGGAAAAATGGGAACCGTGGAAGACGTGGCACGGGCGGTTGTCTGGCTCTCCTCGGACTATGCCGGCCATATTACCGGACATGCCCTGTCCGTGGACGGCGGCATGGCTGACATAGGCTGATGCCGGATGCCCGCATTACGTCTTAAATCCCTGCATGTCATAAGTTCCTTTCAAAAAAATAAAGGAGTGGCTGAATTAGCCACTCCTTTTTCTTGTAAAATAAGTATTTTTGTTGACAGCTTGCCCTCGGTTCCTGTCCCGGGCTGAATATCTAAGCTATTAGCCGATGAGGGAGAGGACGTTCTGGGGCAGGGCGTTGGCCTGGGCCAGCATCGCCGTGGCGGCCTGCTGCAGGATGTTGGCGTTGGTGAAGTTGGTCATTTCCTTCGCCATATCCACGTCGCGGATCAGGCTCTCGGCGGAGGTCAGGTTCTCGCTGGCGGTGTTCAGGTTGGAGATCTTGTACTCCAGGCGGTTCTGGATGGCGCCCAGATACGCGCGCTGGGAGGACACCGCGTTGATGGCCTTGTCAACCGCGGAGATAGCGGCAGAAGCGGCGGTCTGGGTTGTTACGGTGGCTGAGGCGACGCCCAGGTAGTTGGAATCCATCTTGTCGATGTTAATGACCATCTCGTCGCCCTCGTTGGCGCCAACCTGGAAGGTCAGACCGGCGTTTGAAGAGTTGATGACATCAAAGGTGGAAGATACCTTGCCAAAGGTGTCAAAGTATGCATAAGAAACTATGTCGGCTTTAACACTTGCGCTGAATGCATAGGCGCCGCTGGCACCTTTGTTGCCATCTTTATCTGCAAGTGTGATAGTTTTGTTAGTGGTATCAGCGGTAGCTTCCAGGGTGATGTTGCCGCCCGCGGCACCGGTGTTTTCGAGGGCAATATTAGCACTAGTTACTGCAGCAGCCAAGTCGGTAAGGATGCTGTCAACAGTGGCGTCGGCTTTGACTGTATACAGAACATTCTGTTCGCCAATTGTGAGGGATATAATGGTACCTTCTTCAGTTATTGATGGATCCGAAAGAAGGGCGCTTAAATTAACCGTAGCGCTAGCTGCAGCGGTGTCAGTGCTGGCTCCTGTCGCTGTAGTGGTTACTTTGTTTGTTGCGGTTGCCTTGGTGCTGACTGCAGCGGAAGTCAGTTCCTTGAAGTTGACCTTTACGCCGTTGGAGAAGGTGACGCTGCTCATGCCGGCTTCAAGCTTCACGCTCTCGGCGCCGGTCAGGTGGGCGTACAGGCCGTAGGTTGCAGCCTGGGCGTCCTGGCCGCCGGTAGCGGAAAGGGTCAGAGCGTCGGTCAGCTCGTTGGCCAGCGCTTTCATGGTGCTCGTGTCGGTGGTGTATTTGTTATTTACATCCTGCACGGTGAACTCAAAGGCCACCGTATCGCCGTTGCCGAACTGCAGTGTGGCTGCTTTATTATCGCCGAAAGTCGCTTGCAGCTCAGCTTCGCTCAGTTTGGCAGAAAACTCAATGCCGTCCGAGCCGATCTTCTTGGCGGTGAAGATCATCTCTTTATTATTTTCATTGTATTCTACGGTAATCTCGTAGTTGCCGTTGGCCAGAGAGGAGGCGCTCAGATGATTGGTTACGGTGCCGACCGTAAACTTATCGGAAGAGCTTACTGCGGTAAATTCAGCTTTTTGTGCGGCGATTTCGGAGCTCGCCTGCTGCACGCTGACGCTGAAATTGTAGCTGCCAGTGGGAGCTTTGCCCAGCTCAACGGACATGCCGGGATTGGCCAGCTTAACGTTGCTCAGCTTTGCAATGTTGGTGGACAGGGAGCCGTCCAGCAGGTTCTTCTTGTTGAAGGTCGTGGTCTTGGCGATCTCGTCGATCTCCTTCTGAAGCTGATAGAACTCGTCTTGCAGAGCGGCACGGTCGATTTCGTTCTCGTTGGTGTCGGAAGCAGACTGAACGGCAATCTCGCGCATCCTCTGGAGGATCTCGGTGGTGCTGCCGAGAGCGCCCTCGGCGGTCTGAATCAGGGAGATGGCGTCCTGGCTGTTGGTGGCAGCCTTCTCAAGGCCGCGGATCTGGGCTCTCATCTTCTCGGAAATGGCAAGACCTGCGGCGTTGTCGGCGGCAGAGTTAATCTCATAACCGGAAGACAGCCTGGCGACGGAACTGGCGATCTTGTTGGTGTTCTTCGTATACTGAGTATACGTGTTCATTGCGGTGATGTTGGTGTTGATACGCATTAGAAATTCCTCCTTGCTCGATAATTGAGAGCATCCTTGCTCTCTTTTTTGTGGGCGAAAGACTCAAGTGCGCACTAAATCTTTCCCTCAGCGCTATATATCGGCAGTTTTTTTTTGAACTTTAGCCTAGTTTAAGCGTGAATAAAAATTTTTTTGGTTTTTTAGTCGTTTTTGGTTGATTTTTAGTTAAAGTTATATTATTATATTATCAGGCTTTGGAATAATTTAACTTATTGCTTCACTTTGCTGAAAATTTGCATATGAAATTACGTTGGTAATTGAATAATTATTCAATAAGGGCGGGGACTGATATTGGCGGCGATTAAGTCGATCCTGAGTAAAATAGGAGAGTTCTTCAAAAAAATTGAACGCAAAAAACTAATACTTCTGTCGGTATCAGCAGCGGTTGTAATTGCTATAGTGGTTATTGGTACCATTCTTCTTAATCGGGTTGAATATACAGTTCTATATTCAGGGCTGGATGCTGACGAAGCCGGCACAATTATGACTTTGCTTCAGGAAAAAGGCATACCCGCCAAAGCGAAAGGTACGGACACCATTCTGGTTCACGAGGAGCAGGCGGATGAGGTTCGTATCGAGCTGGCAGCCCAGGGCTATCCCAAAACCGGGCTAAATTACGATATCTTCAGTCTGTCGTCAAACATGGGGTCCACGGACCTGGAGCGGCAGACGTATCTGCAGTATCAGCTTCAGGAAAACATGCGGGCCACTATACGCAGGATGAACAAAATTCAAGACTGCATTGTGATTGTGAATTTGGCCACCAAATCGTCTTTTGTTGTCTCGAGCAACAACACTGAGGCCAGCGTTGCCGTACTCCTCAGCCTTGAACCGGACGAGAAGCTTACCCAGGCGGAGGCCAAAGCCATCGCGCAGTTTGTAATAAAATGCGTCCCGGACCTTAAGATGGAGAACATCAGCATAGTTGACTCCGAGATGACTTATTACGACATTCTCTCCGATGACGCCGAGCCCGGACAGGCAGAGTATTCCGTTATGCAGCAGGAGCTGACTGAAAAGATAAAGGACACCCTCACCGATCAGGTCCTTAGAGTTCTGGAGCCTGCCTTAGGGAAAGGAAATGTGGCGGTGTCCGTGAACGCCCGGCTGAATTTTGATAAGGAAGTTGTAAATTCCGTGGAGTTTGCCCCTCCGGTTGAAGGGGATGAAAAAGGGCTTATCCGCAGCAGCGAAGAGCTTTTTGAGGCCACGGGCAACAGCCCTGCCATAATAGGTGCGGTAGGGACGGACAGCAACGGAGTAAGCGATACGGAATACGTCTACGCCGACGAGGAGGAAGGCAACGAATTCAGCCAAAGCTCCTCTAAGACGTATAACTACGAACTCAACCAGATCCAGAAGCAAATAGAAAAGGCGCAGGGGACCATCGAAGACCTTTCGGTGGCGGTTCTTGTAAACAATAGAGTAGAAGGCATTTCCGGAAACCTGGACAAGGTTGAAAACCTTGTGTCCGCAGCCATCGGCGTAGACAGGAAATACGTTTCCGCGGAAGCGCTGCCCTTTGTGGAAAGCGCGGGAGAGCTGGATTTCGATGACTACTTCCAGCAGAATCAGGATACCCTCAGGCGGATCAGCCTCAACAATCTGATAAGAACCGTGATTATCATTGTGGCGATACCCGTTATCGCGCTCATTATAATCCGCGCCCTTAGAAGAAAACCGCGTGTTGACGAGGTGATTGCCGGCACTGAGGATGAGTTTCTTGAAGCTATTCTCAAAGAGCCGATGGGCGAGGAGGGCGACGAGTTTGACATAGATAAAATACTTGAAGAACTCGGCAGTGGAAACTCGCCTGCGGTTGAAAGAATTGGGGAATTGCTGGACAGGTATCCAGAAACTGTGGTTCAGGTTCTCAGAAGTTGGTTGTCGGAGGATGATTAAACTATGGCGACAAACGCACTTGGCACAAAGATAAGATCAAAGGAAAAAGCGGCCATACTTATGATTGCCATTGGCAGGAACCAGGCGGCTCATATATATAAACACCTGAGCGAAGAGGAAATAGCCGCTCTTACCCTTGCCATAACCACTACCGGCAAGGTTACCAAGGAAATGCGGGAAGCTGTGCTCTCAGAGTTCTATGAGACTTGCGTGGCGCAGAAGTTTATCTCCGAGGGAGGCATAGAGTATGCCCGGAGCGTGTTGAACAAGGCCCTTGGGGAGAATAAGGCCGGCGAGATTCTCGATAAGCTGACAGAGACTCTTCAGGTCAGGCCCTTCGAGTTTGTGAGAAAGGCCGACGTTATGCAGATAGTGCATTTGGTATCCAGCGAGAATCCTCAGACCATTGCCTTGCTGCTCTCGTATCTGGAACCCAAAAAGGCCGCCGCCGTACTGACGGAGCTTCCCCCCGAGATGCAGGTAGATATTGTCACCCGCATGGCCAATATGGAGAGCGTCATTCCCGAGTACATAAGGGAAGCCGAAATGATACTGGAGCAGCGCCTCGCCAGAATGGGCCTGTCCGACCAGACCTCCGTGGGCGGCCTGGACGCCGTTGTAAAGATTATAAACTGCGTGGATAGGGGCACGGAAAAGAACATCCTTGAAAGCCTTGACATGATAGACGCGGAACTGGCAGAGGACATCAG
>JBMNQG010000033.1:0-23458 GCA_050944015.1 Oscillospiraceae bacterium | reverse complement strand
TAGCCCGCCACTATCACCACAAGGTCGTCCCTGTGGTCCTCCATGGCCTTCAGCAGGATTTCAACGGCCTCCCTGCCGAAGTCGTTTTCCCCGCCGGCGGCCAGGGAATAGGCCTCGTCGATGAACAGCACGCCCCCCAGGGCGGAGTTTATAACTTCTTTGGTCTTTATGGCGGTCTGCCCAACGTAGCCCGCCACCAGGCCGGAGCGGTCCACCTCCACCAGCTGGCCCCGGCTGAGGACCCCTATGGCGGCGTAAAGGCCGCCCAGGATTCTGGCGACGGTGGTCTTGCCCGTACCGGGATTGCCCATGAACACAAGGTGCAGTGACATGGGGGGCACCGGCAGCCCCTGCTCCTTCCGGAGCTGCCGCACCTTGATAAGGTTTATAAGGCTTTTCAAGTCCTTCTTGACATCATCCAGACCCACCAGCTCCTCCAGCTGCGCCATCAGGCTGTCAAGGTCCGGCTTGTCCTCCGCTTTGCCGGCTGGAGCAGGGCTAAGGGAGGGAGCTCCGGCACCGGGGCTCTGAAGGGGGGCCGAAGGGTGCTTGTCCTTGAAGGAGGGCTCGCCGCTGGTGACGAAGTCCGCGGCGTTCAAAGCGGGCTTGGACTTATTAACCCCCGCGCTGTCGCAGATGGCGGTGAGCTTTTCCACGCACTCGGTTATAAACTCCGCCTCGCTGAAGGTCACCTCGTCGTCCACGGCGGCAAGGTACAGCAGTATGTTCGTCAGCATGCGGATGAAAAGGCGGGAATTGACTGAGCCGCTTTTCGAGTCCTTTTCCGCCAGCGCCCAGAAAAAAAGAGGTGGAAGAAAATCGCCCGCCCTGCAGATTTCACCGGTCAGCTCCCACAAAAGCCGCCTGGGTTGCGGTCTTCCCTTGGAATAGAGCTGGTTGATTGAGTCTACGTGCTCCTGGGTGATTTTACCGCTCCTGCTCCAGAGCTGTATCGCGCACTGCTGGATAAAACTGTCCAGTTCTGGGGCCAGGCTGCGCCCGGCTGCTTTATAGAAAGCCTCGGTATTGGCTATATACGTCCTGTGAAGCTCTTCCGGAGAACGTCTCCATAAAGTTGGCATATTAGTTCCTCCAATATGACGCAGGGAAGCTTTAGCAATCCCTTCTTTTTGTATTATATACGCAACGCGCGCTTTTTTACAAGCGACAATGCATTTTCCCGCGCAAATAGAAAAACCCCCCGCTTTTCACAAAGACGGGGGGTATGGATGTTTGAATTCAGACTGCGGGTTCGTAGGCGGCCAGGGCGTCCCGGAGCATTGCCATAAAGCCGTCGTAGGTGTAGGAATAATTGGCGCTGTCGTTCCAGATGAAAACTCCCTTTGCCTCGTAGCCGGTGTCCGCGATGCCCTCGAATAATTCGGCGTACAGGCGGTCGTATTCGGCCTGGTCTATGGGCGTTTCTCCCTGCCTGTATGTGGCGGAGGACAGGTTCCCGTCCTCGTCATAGCTCTTTGACGCGTACAGGAGGCTGACGGGCCTGAGCACGGCCTCGGATTTGTCAAAGCGAATGAGCTCCTCGTAGAAAAACTCCGTGTTCCCGTTGCCGGAACGCACGAGGAAGAATTTCTCCCCGCTTGAGGTATCCACCATCAGGCGGAAGTCCTCAAAATAATTTGCATATATGTTAAGAAAACTTGTATGCTCGCATGCAAATTTTTCGCCTACGTACTCATTAGTGGAGGCACAACACACCTGGCCGTCTATGATGTCGAAAATATGTACGCCCATGGCAGCGGAAGCGCCGGCGTCAAAAAGGAGAAGCTCGGGGTATCCGTCCAGATCCAGGTCAATGAAGCCGACGCCCGTGGCCATGGCGTAATTGTTCAGGGAGTCGTAGTTCTGCTCCAGGTACTCAGTGAAGAGGGCCTCCCAGTTTTCGGGCTCCGGCGTGGGCTCCGCAGTCTCCTGAGGCGCCGGGGTTTCCGGCGGGGGGCTGGCGGTCTGCCCGGGGCTGTCGTCCGTATTTTCCGCCGGCGGCGGCGGGGAACTTTGGGAAGGCTGGGCCGAGCAGGCGGCAAGGCTCAACAAAACGGCACTTATAATAAACAGACTGCAGAGTCTTTTCATTGTATTCCCTCCATTTGGTTCTAAGGATTATATCACAACACGGCCTGTTGGTAAATAGAAACGGATGAATTGTATAGACTTTGTTATTATTTGACATAAATATTTAATTATGAGAAAACGGCCGGTTTCACCCCTGATAAGGGCGTCAAATGTTGAAAAATGCCATGAGTGTGGTATAATTTATGAGTTGTAAAGTAGTAGCAGCGAGGTGAATTATCAGATGGAAACTGTGTCACAGGGCGCTCTCATTTACTGGGAGGTTCAGGGGAATGGCCCCCCTCTGATAATGCTGCACGGAAACGGGGAGGACATGTCGGTCTTTTCTGCCCAGGTCCCCGAGTTTTCCAGGGAGTTTCAGGTCATCACCATAGACAGCCGGGGGCATGGGAAATCCACCTCCGGGGGCAAACTGAGCCTGTACGATATGGCCCGGGATGTTGTGGCTGTGATGGACGACGCGAAAATAGAAAAGGCCCATATACTGGGCTTTTCCGACGGAGGGAACATTGCCCTCATAATGGCCGTCAAATATCCTGAGCGTGTCAGCAGCCTTGTGCTGACGGGGGCAAATTCCGGCCCGTCGGGCATCAGGTTCAAATACATCTTTCCCATGTGGCTCCAGCAGGCAGTAATGGCGGTTAAGGCCCCGTTTTCCCCGGAGGCCTGCCGAAAGAAGGACCTTTTGGACCTGATGATACGGGAGCCCCGGCTCCACAAATGGGACTTGCAGGGCATCAAGGTCCCGGCCCTTATAACCATGGGCGAAGACGACATCATAAGCCGTACCCATGGACAGTATCTGCACAACAACATCTCCGGCTCCGAGTTTCATCTTTTCCCTGGTGGGCATTTCACCCCCATAAAGCTGCCGGAGACGTACAATAAAGTCGTACTTGATTTTTGGAGAAAACAGGCTTCGGAGCGGCCTGCGGTCCGGTAGATTGCCCTGACTCATAAAATTAAGAAAGGACGAGACTTGAGATGGCAAAAAAGCAGTTTAAAGCAGAATCCAAAAGACTTTTGGACATAATGATAAACTCCATATACACCCACAAGGAGATATTTCTCCGCGAGCTTATTTCCAACGCCTCGGACGCCATAGACAAGCTGTGCTATATCTCCCTTACCCAGGGCGGGACCGGGCTCAGCCGTTCGGATTTCAAAATCCGCATAATAAGGGACAAGGAGGCCCGCACCCTTACCGTTTCCGACAACGGCATAGGGATGACGAAAGAGGAACTGGAAAACAACCTGGGCGTAATCGCCCACAGCGGCTCCCTGAAATTTAAAAGTGAGATGGACAAGCCCGTAGAAGACGGCGATATAGATATTATCGGCCAGTTCGGAGTGGGTTTTTATTCCGCCTTCATGGTCAGCGACCGGGTCACCGTCATTTCCCGGGCCCACGGCCAGGAGCAGGCCTACAAGTGGGAATCCGCTGGGGCGGACGGCTACACTATTACCGAGTGCGAAAAGGAAGGCGTGGGCACAGACGTCATTATGCACCTGAAGCCCGACACCGATGAGGAGTCCTACAGCGAGTTTCTTGAGATCTGGCGTCTCCGGGAGCTGATTAAGAAGTACTCCGACTATATCCGCTGGCCCATACTCATGGAAGTGGAAAAGACGGAGGCCAGGGAGACGGGCGAAAAGGACGAAAACGGCAAGCCCATACTGGAATACGTCACCGTAACCGAGGAGCAGGTTATCAACAGCATGGTGCCCATATGGCAGCGGAGCAAGACGGAGGTTACGGACGAGGACTGCATCGCCTTCTACAAGGAGAAGTTCCGGGACGGCGTGGACCCCGTGGCGGTAATAAGGGTCAACGCGGAAGGGCTGGTTTCCTACCGGGCGCTGCTGTTCGTGCCGGAGCTTGCCCCCTACGACTACTATACCCGGGACTACAAGCCGGGGCTGGAGCTTTACAGCAGCGGCGTGCTGATTATGGAAAAGTGCGCGGACCTCATACCCGACTGCTTCCGCTTCGTGCGGGGCGTGGTGGACTCTCCCGACCTGTCCCTGAACATTTCCAGGGAACTGCTGCAGCACGACCGCCAGCTTAAGGTCATAGCCTCGAACCTTGAAAAGAGGATTAAGTCCGAGCTTGTAAAGCTCATGGAGGAGAAGAGGGACAAGTACGAGGCCTTCTACAGGAGCTTCGGACTCCAGCTCAAATACGGCATAGTGGCCGATTTCGGCGCCAAGAAGGAGCTTTTGCAGGACCTGCTTTTGTTTGTTTCATCCCACGAGGAGAAATTCGTGTCCCTGAAAGAGTACGCCGAAAAAATGCCGGAGGGTCAGAAATACATCTATTACGCCTGCGGCGAGACCGTAAAGCGCGCGGCCAGCCTGCCCCAGACGGAGCGGGTGCGCGCCGCCGGCTACGACATACTTTACCTTACCGACGACGTGGACGAGTTTGTGGTACAGGCCATCCGCAAATACAATGACAAGGAGTTCTGCAACGTCACCACCGACGACTTGGGCCTTGAAAGCGAGGACGAAAAGGCCGACACCGAGAAGAAGCAGGCCGAGGCCAGAGAGCTTCTGGAGTTTATAAAAAAGAGCCTGGGAGACCAGGTGGTGGACGTGCGCCTGAGCCACAAGCTGAAAAGCCACCCCGTCTGCCTCACCACCGACGGCGGCATAACGCTGGAGATGGAAAAGTACTTCAGAAACATGCCCGTCGCGGGCGGCGAAGCTGTCAAGGCCCGGCGGGTGCTGGAGCTGAACGGCGACCACCCGGCCTTTGAGGCCCTGAAAAAAGCCTTTGAAAACGACAGGGAGCGGGCAGAAAAGCTGTCCAGGATACTTTTGGCCCAGGCCATGCTCATTGCGGCCATTCCCCTCGACAACCCGGCGGAATACACGGAGCTTGTGTGCGGACTGTTTTAACTTGAGGTAAAACTTGGCCCCGAAACCACCTCTTGTTAACAAAAAACGGTGGCTCGGGGCTTTAAATCCCTTTAGGGATAAATAAAAATTGACATACATTCATAAATATTATATTCTAAAATTCAATTCACCCATGTTGGAGCAAACTATGGAGAAACGGCTGGGAATATACATCCACATACCCTTTTGCGCGAGCAAATGCAGCTACTGCGATTTCTACTCGCTTGCCGGCTGCAACAACCTCATGCCAAAATACCAGAACGCGCTGCTGGCTCACATTGCTGAGTCCGAGCCCTCTTTTGCGCCCTATTACTTAGACAGCATTTATTTTGGCGGAGGCACTCCCAGCTACTATGGAGCCCGGCGTATCTGCGAGATATTCAATACGCTCAAGCGCATTGGCAAGGTGCTTAAATCCGCGGAAGTTACGGTGGAAGTTAATCCCGACAGCGTCTCCCTTCACGACCTGAAACTTCTCCGGAAGGAAGGGGTAAACCGCCTGTCCATAGGCGTTCAGTCGGCAAACGACGACATTTTGAAGCTTATCGGCCGGCGGCACAACTTCAAGCAGGCGGAAAAGGCAGTCTCCAACGCGCGGAAGGCCGGGTTCGACAACATCAGCATAGACCTCATATACGGACTGCCAAGCCAGACCAAAAGCGACTGGGCCGATACCCTCAGCAAGGCCCTGGCCTTAAAGCCGGAGCATATTTCATGCTACGGCCTCAAGCTGGAGGACGGGGCTCCCATGAAGGAGCGGTATGAGGGTTCCCCCTTCCTGCCCAGCGACGATGAGCAGGCGGACATGTACCTGTATACGGTGGAGACCCTGGAGCGGTACGGCTACGCCCAGTACGAAATATCAAATTTCTGCCTTCCGGGCTATGAATCAAGGCATAATTTGAAGTATTGGAACCTAGAGGACTACATGGGTTTCGGGCCAGGCGCACACTCCTGCGTAGGCAACGTCAGGTACAGTTATAAAGCTGACCTGAAAGGATATATATCAGGCGTCAATGAGGGTAAAAATATTATTGACGAGTATGAAAAAGTTGATAAGATGGAGCGTGCATCCGAATATCTGATGCTGGGGCTCAGGCGCGTTTACGGCATATCAAGGGAAGAGTACTACAGTATTTACAGGAGCGATTTTGACGTTATAGAGGAGCTTTTGTGGGAATTCGAGAAAAGGGGTTGGGCCAAGCAGACCGCAGGCAGGTGGAGCCTCACATCTTCTGGCTTTTTACTGTCGAATATCCTGATAGGAGCACTCCTGGAGGCACAGGCTAAACAAAAGATGAGCTTTAATCCGTGGACAAAGAATCCTCTGGAGACTCCCGGCAGTGAGACTGTACTGTCATATGATGCCAGGCGGTAGGCAAAAGGAAAGGTGAGATTTGTGAAGCTGTTCGGTAATGATACAAACGGCAGGAACGGCAAAAAACCCAATGGAAGCGGGAATGGCAACGGCAGGGGAAAAACCAACGGGGCAGCTTCCGGCAAAAGCGCCGCTTCCGGCAGGCCGGGAAGGCCCGTTCCCGGCGCAGGCAATAAGGCTCCTCGTCCCGCAGGCAGGAAAAAGAGGGGGAAAAAAGCCGCCGTCACCATAGCGGCCGTAATAGCGTTAATCCTTGCGGCAACCGCAGGTTTTGCGGCCTATGTGAACGGGCTGGATACAATATATCCCAACGTAAGCCTTGACGGCATCCCCCTGGGGGGACTGTCATTAAGCGAGGCGGCCAGGGCTCTTGACGAGGCCGGCTTTGGCAATCATGAGGGGCAGGTAGTGACCATCGAGCTGCCCCTGGGCGAGGTTTTATCAATCCCGGCGGAGGAAGCCGGGGTAATAGCCAGCGCCATGGACGGCGCCATGGCCGCCTATGAATACGGCCGGGACGGCAACCTCATTGAAAACTTCATAAAATACGTCAGATGCCTGCTCGTAGGAAAGAACCTTAACTACGGCTCCTCGTTTATAATAGACGAGCCTTATGTCCGGGAACTGGTGAAAAAGGCGGCAAACAAGGTGAACGCCGCTTTGCTTGGCGCGGACATATCGGTGGACGGGGAGTATGTTGTGGTTGTAAAGGGGGCAAAATCTGTAACGGTAGACCCGGACGAGGTTTACAGGCTGGTAGAGGAGGCCTTCCGCAACCGCAACTTTGAGGCCCTCAAGTATGTTCCCCAGGGCGAAGCCGTGGAGGACATCACCATAGAGGAGCTTTACGAGACCATATTTATGGAGCCGGAGGACGCCAAATACGACCCGGAGACCCAGTCGGCAACCGAACACGTGGTGGGCGTGAGCTTCGACAAGGAACTTGCCCGGGAATTGTGGGATAAGGCGGAAAAAGGGGATAAGGTGTATATTCCCCTTATCCTTACTGAGCCCGAAATGACCACCGAGCGCCTAAACGGCATGCTGTTCAGGGACGTTTTGGGCCAGAAAACCACCAATCTTACCCGGAACTACGCCCGGAACAACAACATCACTCTGGCGGCGAAGGCCATAAACGGCCTTATACTTAACACCGGTGATGAATTCTCTTTTAACGGGATGGTAGGCAAGCGCACAACCGAGGCCGGGTATATGGCCGCCGGGGCCTATTCCGGAGGCAGAGTGGTAACGGAGGTAGGCGGTGGAATCTGCCAGGTGTCGTCCACCCTGTATTACACCACCCTTCTTGCTAATCTGGAGATTAAAGAGCGGGTCTGCCACAACTTTGGAGTAGACTACCTGCCCATAGGCCTGGACGCCACGGTGAGCTGGCCGGAGCCGGACTTCAAGTTTGTCAACAACAGGGATTTTCCCATTAGAATAGAAGCCTATATCGATTTGAACAACTACACTCTTACGGTAAAAATAATAGGCACCAATGTGGACGGAAGCTATGTAAAACTAACCACCTCCGTCTGGGCAACGGACGACGGTTACGGTGCCCAATCCTACCGGTGGGTGTATGACGCCGACGGTAACCTCATTAAGATGACGGAGGAGGCCACCAGCAAATACCATTACCCGCCCAAGGACGAAGAGGAAGAGCCCGAGGAGAGCCCGGAGGTGAGTCCCTCTCCCAGCGAGGAGCCCAGCCCCTCTCCCAGCGAGGAACCCAGCCCCTCTCCCAGCGAGGAACCCAGCCCCAGCCCCTCAGGCACGCCAAGTCCCCAGCCCACGGAGGAGCCCACGCCGGTTCCCTCCGAGCCGGTAATACAGCCCACGGAACCCGTTACACCCACGCAGCCGGTGGCTCCCACCGAATCGGTGGCTCCCACGGCGTCGGCAACGCCCACAGCCGAAGAGCCGCCCGAGAATAATGCCGGATAATTCAGTTTGAAAGGCAAATACAGGAGATATATACTCGATTTCCGTATATCCAGAGGCGCCTGAGACAAAGGAGGAAGTTTCATGAGTAAAGAAAAAGGAACATTTTATATCACCACGCCGATTTACTATCCATCGGACAAGCTTCATATCGGGCATACCTACTGCACCGTAGCCACGGACGCCATCGCCCGGTACAAGCGAATGTGCGGCTATGATGTTATGTTCCTTACGGGTACCGATGAGCACGGCCAAAAAATCGAGGAAAAGGCCAAGGCTGCGGGGGTGGACCCCAAAACCTTTGTAGACAATATAGTGGAAGGTCCTGGCGGTATTCGTGCTCTTTGGAAGCTCATGAATATCTCCAACGACAGATATATCCGTACGACCGACGATTACCACGTCTCCGCCATACAGAAAATTTTCAAGAAAATGTACGATAAGGGGGATATTTATAAGGGAGCCTACAAGGGCCTTTACTGCACCCCCTGCGAGAGTTTTTGGACGGAGAGCCATCTGGTGGACGGGAAATGCCCGGACTGCGGCCGGGATGTCCACTATACGGAGGAGGAGGCATATTTCTTCCGGCTGTCCGCCTACGCCCACCGCATTCAGGCGCTTCTGGAGACGCCCGGCTTTTTGGAGCCCGCCTCCCGCGTCAATGAGATGATAAACAATTTTATAAAGCCCGGGCTTGAGGACCTTTGCGTGTCCCGCACCACTTTCACCTGGGGCGTGCCTGTGGAATTCGACCCCGGCCATGTGGTATACGTCTGGGTGGACGCCCTGTCCAACTATATCACCGCCCTGGGCTACTGCAACGACAAATACCACGACTTTGACAAGTACTGGCCCGCCGACGTCCACATTGTGGGCAAGGAAATAGTCCGTTTCCACTCCATCATCTGGCCGGCCATGCTGATGAGCCTTGAGCTGCCCCTGCCGAAGAAGATTTTCGGCCACGGCTGGCTCCTGCTTGACGGCGGCAAGATGAGCAAGTCCAAGGGCAACGTGGTCGACCCGGTTCTCCTGGCTGAGCGCTACGGAGTGGACGCCCTGCGCTACTTCCTGCTCCGGGAATTCCCCTTCGGAAGCGACGGCAATTTCTCCAACGAGGCCCTTATAGCCAGGATTAATTCCGACCTTGCCAACGACCTGGGCAACCTCGTCAGCCGCACGGTGGCCATGGTTCAAAAGTATTTTGACGGAACCCTGCCCGAAGAAAGGCAGGAGGCCCCCCAGGACGAAGAATTGAAGTCCATGGTGCTGGCCCTTCGGGATTTGTACGAGGCACAAATGGAGAATTACTCACTCCAGAGCGCCCTTATCGAGGTGTTCAGGGTCATCTCCAGGGCGAACAAGTATATTGACGAGACCACTCCCTGGATACTTGCAAAGGACGAAACAAACAGGGCAAGACTAGCCGCCGTCATGTACAACCTGCTGGAGACCATCCGGGTCTGCGTCAGCCTCCTGACCCCCTTTATGCCTGAAAGCTGCGGCAAAATCTGTGAGCAGATTGGCGCCTCCCCTGAGGAGACTACCTGGGACAAGGCCAACGTGTTCGGAGTCCTCCCCGCCAACGCGACGGTTCACAGGGGCGAGGCCCTTTTCCCGAGAATAGATTTGTCAAAGGAACTGGAGGAACTGGAAAAGCTCACCGCTGCCCATAAAAATCCCGTTAAGGAGGAAGCTAAGGAGGAACCCGAGGAAGAGGGGGCCGGGCTTATAGATATCAACGAGTTCGGCAAGGTGGAGCTGAGGGTCGGCCTGGTAACCCAGTGCGAGCCGGTGAAAAAATCCGACAAGCTCCTGAAGCTGCAGATAGATTTGGGTACCGAAACAAGGCAGATTGTGTCCGGCATCTCTCAGTGGTATTCTCCCGAGGATTTGATAGGTAAAAAGGTTATCGTTGTGGCGAATCTGAAGCCCGCCAAGCTCCGGGGCGTTGAAAGCCAGGGCATGATTCTAGCCGCGGATGCCGGCGATGCGGCAAAAGTAATATTCTGCGACGACGACACCCCTGTGGGAGCCAAGGTAAGATAAATTGATTGCAAAATGCAAAACCCCGGGACGAAAGTCCCGGGGTTTATTTATCATAAGATATGCTGCCGCGGGGGCTATTTAAAGCTCTCCAGCAGGCGGCGGGCGCATTCCACGTTCCGGCTTTCGATTTCCACCAGCCTGGCCACCTGGCCGGCAAGGGACTCTTTGTCCTCCGACAGTTCAACGGCGGCATCTATCATGGAACACAGCTTGTCCGCCTGCAGGTCCTCCAGCTGAACATAAAGCTTTTGGCCTATATAGTCCAGGAAAGCCGTGACCTTCGGGTCGTAGGATATTCCCACCAGGGGTATTCCCCGGCCGGCGGCAAAAATAAGCCCGTGGAGCCGCATGGAAACCACCGCCGTCATGCGGGACATAATGCCTATGGTAAGGGCCGAGCCCATGGGGTCGGGAAGACAGTGGAAGGGTATGTCCAGGTGCCTTGTCACACAGCCTGCGGCCTCCCCGTCGCTTCTATGGTTGATGGACAGAAATATTGGAATAAGACCGTGCTTTTCATAGGCATGCCGGGCGCCGGCGGCAAAGCAGGAGGCCTTTTCGATAAATCTCGGCCATTTTCTCAAAGCGAAGCAGATGTATTTGCCCCGCGGGTCTATGCCGTGTGAAGCAAGGGCTTCGTCGATTTCATAGTCCGCTGCGGAAGGCAGGGAAAGGGCCGGGTCGGAGCTCAGGACAATTTCCGGCTTTGTCACCCCAAAGCGGCAAAGCTCCTGCAGGCTGTGCTTCTCACGCAGGGTGATTATATCCACGTTTTTATTCAACACGCGGCGCACCAGCCGCTGGTCGTAACCGTACTGGACGGGGCCTATGCCGCAGCCGTACATGATGACCCTGTTGCCCCGCTTCTTGGCCTGCTGCAGGGTGAAAAGGTAGTACCAGAGGCTCCGGCGGCTG
The DNA here is from genome assembly GCA_050944015.1 of Oscillospiraceae bacterium. Classification (GTDB taxonomy): domain Bacteria; phylum Bacillota; class Clostridia; order Oscillospirales; family Oscillospiraceae; genus DUOX01. Next base: position 12,186 of record JBMNQG010000033.1, on the reverse strand, counting down.
GTCACGTCCTGTATCAGGCTGCCGCCGCCGTTGATATAGAGGCGGGTGCGGTTCATAACACGCAGGAATTTAGGAAAATTAAAGGTGTAAACCGCGTCTTCCCCGTAGCGGAGCATGGTCTCCCTGGGGCGGCGGGACAGTATGGTGATTGGCATGTCGGGGTCTATGCCGCGCATTTCACCCACAATGGCTTCCAGAATGGCCTCGTCGCCCGCATTGCCGTGGCCGTAGGCGCCGCAGATAAGCACCCCTGACCTGGCGGGAGGCCTGAGCTCGGCCCGACGGAAAATGGCTTCGTATATCTCCAGCTGGCGCCGGCAGGAGGCCTCGGCGGAGTATTTTTTTGAAGCGTACTCATGGAGGGCGTCCCCCAGCTTCCTCCGCAGGCCGGCGTCCCCTGCCAGTGCGCACAGGTGGGAGGCCAGAGCCTCATGGTCGCCGGGCTTAAACAGCAGGCCGGTTACGCCGTCCTTTATCAGTTCCGGCACACCCCCTACCCGGGAGCTGACGGTGGGGAGGCGAAATATGGCCCCTTCCGTCAGGGCGAAGGGGAAGGTCTCGGAAATGGATGTCAGGGTGTTAATGTCAATGGAGCTGTAAAACTCGTCCATGTCGGAGAGCCAGCCCGTAAAGCAGACGAAGTCCTCTACTTTCAGCTCCTTGGCCAGCCGGCGCAGGGACGGCATTTCGCCGCCGTCCCCTGCGATGATGAGGCGCAGGTTCGGGCATTTTTCCCGAACCAGGGCGAAGCCCCGGATAAGCGTGGCCACGTCCTTTACGGGGTCGAGCCTGGCGGCAATTCCCACGACGATTGAATCTCCGCCGGCATTCAGGCCCACTCTCTCATAGAATTCCCGGCGGTCGCATGCCTTTGGCTTTCTGGAGAAATCCAGGCCGTTGTATATGGTAAACAGGCGGCTGGGCCGAAAACCCCTAGAGATGAGGAGCTGGCGCATGGAGCCGGACACGCCTATGCGGTAGTCCAACACCCGGAGGGATATGGCGTTAAGGGTGCCGTAGACCACCCTGGCAAAGGGACGGCCCAGGTAATCCAGGCGGTAGTCGCTGTGCACCGTGGTAATGACGGGTATGTCCACGAAGAGCTTCAGGATGGCGCCCATAAGGTTGCCCCTGGAGCCGTGGCAGTGAATAAGGTCGTATCCGCCCTCTGTCACCAGTTTTTTCAGCTGGCGTATTACCTTAAAAACATTCTTGCTGTCAAGGATTACTGTGGGGATGCCCATTTGGATGGCTTCCTCGGAAAAAACGCCCCTCATAAAACAGACCAGAGTGGCGTCGATAGTCTTATTCAGGTTATACAGCAGCAGGTGGACATGGGTTTTTGCGCCGCCGGTGTCCCCGCCGCTTATCAGATGGATTACTTTCACAGCCGCCTCCAGAACAGAAGTTAGCTCTTGTTTAAAACGATAAGGTATTATACAATAATAAGAATAATATTGCAAACATAATAGACCATTTTTCGGATTTCTATCAACAGGCAAGTATTCGGAGGTAAATGAATGACTCAAATATATTTGATACGGCATGCGGAGGCGGAGGGCAATCTCTACCGCCGCGTGCAGGGACATTATGACGGCGATGTTACGGCGCGGGGCCGCAGGCAGATAGACATGCTGGCCGAGCGCTTCCGGGATGTTCATTTGGACGGCCTTTATTCCAGCGACTTAAGGCGGGCGGTTGCCACGGCCTCCGCCATCACAAGATACCATGATTTGCCTCTTATCACCACCCCCAGGCTCAGGGAGGTGTCTATGGGATGCTGGGAGGATATGCCCTGGGGCGAGGTGGAATATAACCAGAGGGAAGCGCTTGTCAAGTTCAACTGCGACCCGGAGAGCTGGGAAGTGAAGGGCTGCGAGACCTTTCCAGACCTGGTGCGCCGCATGAGAGGCATTATTCTGGAGCTGGCGGAAAAACACAGGGGGCAGACCATTGCCGCGGTGAGCCACGGCATGGCAATCCGGGCGCTGCTCGCTTCGGCCATGGGCATTTCCTCAAGGGAAATAAGCAGAATACCCCATGCGGACAACACCGCCGTTTCGCTTTTGAATGTGGAGGGCGAAAATATAGAAGTAGTGTTTTTCAACGATAACAGCCACCTTCCGGAGGAGCTCAGCACCTTTGCCCGGCAGACCTGGTGGAAGGAAAAGGACGGAATAGACCGCCACAATCTCAGGTTCGAGCCCATGAACCCCATAGAGGAAAAGGAGCTGTATATCAAATGCTACGCCGACTCCTGGAAGTCCGTATACGGCTCCCTCAGGGGCTTTGACGGGGATGTTTATTGGAAAAGCGCGGTGAGCCACTATAAAAAGAATCCCATGTCCATTATGAAAGCCATGCTGGGGGACGAGCTGGCGGGGGTCGTGGAGCTGGACACGGAGCGGGGCAAGGAGGAGGGAGCAGGCTGGATAACCCTGTGCTACATGGCGCCGGAATTCCGGGGGCGCAGGCTGGGCATACAGCTTATAGGCCATGCCGTCTCCACCTTCAGGAATTTGGGCCGCTCGGCCTTAAGGCTCCACGTGTCGGAAGCTAACAAGAGGGCGATAGAGTTTTACAAGAGCTACGGCTTCAGGCAAATCGGGATCGACCAGGGCGTCAATGGCCAGATGTTATTGATGGAAAAGGAAATCTAAGATGAAAGCCAAGGTCCAGTATCTGTCCCTGCCGCCTGGCCGGCGCATCATAGCGGTATCCGACATTCACGGCAACCTGAACTATTTCCGCGGGCTCCTTGACAAGCTGCGCTTTTCCAAGGAGGATGTGCTGCTGATACTTGGCGACATGCTGGAAAAGGGGCCGGAAAGCCTTGCAACCCTCCGCTACATCATGGCCCTGTGCAGGGAATACTGCGTTTACCCTGTCTGCGGCAACTGCGACACATGGTTTAAAATATGCGAAAGCGGCAACGCCCGCATGCTCCAAATCCTGCGGGAATACATCAACAAGAAGTCGCAGGCGACGCTGGCGCAGATGTGCCGGGAGGCTGGAATTGAAGTAAGCCCCCGGATGGATATGCCCGCCGTGAGAGAGGAGCTTATGCGGCGCTTTGCCGAGGAATTTTCCTTTTTGGAAACCCTGCCCACCATCATTGAGACCGAATACTATACCTTTGTACACGGGGGTCTCCCGGAGGGCGAGCTGACGGAGCTTGACGCGTTCAAGTGCATGAAAAACGACAACTTCATGAACCAGGGGCGAAAATTTGACAAGTGGTGCATTGTGGGCCACTGGCCCGTGGTGCTGTACGGGGAAAACATAACGAACGCCAATCCTATTATAGACAGGGATGCACACATCATAAGCATCGACGGCGGCTGCGTCCTAAAGGACGACGGCCAGCTCAACGGCCTGATAATACCTGAATACGGCAGCGAGGACTTCACCTGGGAATATTACGACCACTTTCCCCAGTGCCGGGTGAAAACCGACCAGGCCGGCTCGGAGCATTCCTGGTACATTCGTTGGGGGGACAATCTGGTGGAGGTTTTGGAGCCGGGCCCGGAGTTTTCCCTGTGCCGCCACCTGCGCACCGGCTACAGGATGAAAATACTCACAAAATATCTCTACGGCGAAGGTCCAGTTTGCCGCTGCAACGACTGTACGGACTATGTGCTGCCCCTGAAGGCCGGCGATGTGGTTTCCGTTGTGGAAACCACAAGTTGCGGATACCTGGTCAAGCACCGGGGCATAAGCGGCTGGTATTACGGGGAACTGATGGCCCTGTAAGGGCGGAGTGCCGGTATATAATCCGCCCGGCAGATGGGGACTTTGCGCGTTATACAAAAAAAAGTGGATCGGCAAAACGCCGATCCACTTTTATGCACGGGAAACATATCGCGTATTTAATTTTTTGGTTTGGGGCTATATACTGAATCATGCACCCTCGTCCGCCACGTCGCGCTCGCGGAACAGGAGGGATATGCACCAGATGGCAGCAAGTCCTACAAGCGTATAGATGACCCGGCTGAGGGTGCTGGTCTGACCGCCAAAAAGGTAGGCCACTACATCAAACCGGAAAAGGCCTACGCAGCCCCAGTTTAGTCCGCCGATTATGGCGAGAATCAGGGCGATCCTGTCCATTATCATTAAAGTTACGCTCCTTTTGTTGGTATTTGTACAAAGATAGAATAACCAACAAAAGAAAAAATATGCGCTCACAGGGTTTTGAGCGCATATTTTATGATATTTTAAGCAATATCGGGGTTCTTTTTGCCGGCGATAAAGCCTGCGCAAATTACAACCAGCGCCACTGCCATTCCTATAAACAGGGGGTCAAAGGAAACTTTCGCAAGCTTGCCGGCAAAGACGCCAAGGGGGCCGGCGACGATTGCAACCTTTGCAAAAATCGAGCGAATCCTGCCTGGGAAGAACAGGGCGCAGAACATGGGCAGGAACACCACCGCCGCCCGCAGGCCCATGGACATAAAGCCGAACTGCAGTATAAGGTCTCCCACGCCTATTACGGTGAGAATGAGGCCTGAAGCCAGTACGATTAATATTAATATCCTGCTGATTAAAAGCTTCTTTTTGGGCTCGTCGAACTTGCGGGTAATCCGCCTGATTATATCGTTGTTGATAATGGAGCTGATGCCCAGGGAAAGGCCGGATCCGGTGCCCACAACGGCGATGAAAAGCGTGGCCAGCACGATTCCGCCCAGCAGGGGCGGCATGTATTCCAGAATAAACATGGGAAAGGCCTGGACGGGGTCAATGTCGGGGTAGTACAGCTTCATATGCATGCCCACCAGAATTCCGCCCACGCCGATGGGGGGGATTAAAAAGGCGGACAGCAGGGCGCCGTTTCTGGCGGCCTTGTCGGATATGCCCGATTTTACCGCCTGGGCGTAAGTTTGGGTTGAGAGCACTCCAAGTAGCAGGGAAACCCCGGCTCCCACGTCAACGCCGAATCCTCTGGCGAAAAGGTTGAAGTAGGTCTCGTGGGGCAGCGCGTTCCAAAAGCTGCCCACGCCTCCGGAGAGGACGGCCGCCAGGATTCCCGCCGCTATTACGGCTATGTACAGCAGCACCAGTTTTACGACACCCACGATTCCGGCGGCCAGTACGCCGCCGAAGATAACGTAAATGGCCATAATAACGGCGGCAAGCAGGGTGCTGGGAAACAGGCCCATACCGGGGAAAATGGTGATGATAAGGGACTGGGCGGCAACAAGCTGGGCCAACAGGTTAATAAAAATGCCCACGGAGGACAAGACAGAGGCCAGCATGCCGGTTCCGGCGCCAAATTCCTTGGAAATCATGCCCGTCAGCGTGGCGGATTCGTGGCGCCTGAAAGGCCCTATGAAGAAAAGCGCCAGTATCAGGCAGCTTATGCCGGCGCCCAGGGTAAACCACCAGGCGGACATGCCGTAGGTATAGGCAAGCTGGGCGGTGCCCACGGTTGAAGAGCCGCCTACAAGGGTGCCCGTTATGGCTCCGGCCACAACAAACGCGCCGGATTTCCCGCCGGAGTCAAAGTCGCTGGAGTTTTTGACTTTTTTTCCGGAATAAACGCCGGCCGCCACGATAAGAAGCAAGGTAAGGACAATGCTTATGATATGTCCTGCGGATAAAGCCATATGTTTCAACTCCGATTCAAAGGTTAAGGCGGCGTGGGACAGCTTACGCCGCCTTAACTTAATTGGTACGAACGGGAGTTAGGCCATCCCGTCCGTTTCAGCATCTCAAAGGTTTTTTAAATTCTGACTGTCTCGTGAAGGACCAGAAATGGGTAAAGCTCAGGTTAAATTTCAAATCCCGGCGTATTACACCATGCAGCCGATTTTCTCGGGAATGATGAGTTCCGCTTCCGTCTTGGCTATGACCTCGTCGGCGGTTACGCCGGGGGCGAGTTCGATAAGCTCCAGCCCCTTGCCGTTGTAGTGAAGCACGCAAAGCTCCGTGACAATGTAGTCCACTTCGTGAGCGGCGGTGAGGGGCAGGGTGCACTTCTTGAGTATCTTTGATTTGCCGTCCTTGGTGCAGTGCACCATTGTTACTATAACCGTATTTGCGCCGGCCACCAGATCCATGCCGCCGCCCATGCCCGGAACCCTTACTCCGGGGATAATCCAGTTGGCCAGGTTGCCCTCCTGGTCCACCTCCAGGGCCCCCAGAACGGTGGCCGCCACATGGCCGCCGCGGATAAGGCCGAAGCTCGTGCAGGAATCGAAGCAGGCGCCGCCGGGCAGGATGCTGGCGGGCTGTCCTCCTGCGTTCACAACGTCCTTATCCCATTCCTCAGGAGAAGGAGTAGGGCCTAAACCTACAAAGCCATTCTCGGATTGCAGGAAAATTTCCACGCCCTCGGGCAGGAAATCGGCCACCTTTGTGGGCATGCCGATGCCCAGGTTCACCATATCGCCGTCCTTCAAAAAGCGGGCGGCACGGTATGCAATCAGATTGCGTCCTTTCAGTTCCATTCTCCCGCTCCTTTCTCACATTTTCACGACGTAGTCCACGAGTAAGCCGGGGGTCATTACCAAATCCGGGTCAATTTCGCCCACAGGTACGACTTCCTCAACCTCTGCAATGACGATGTCGGCGGCCATTGCCATAATGGGGTTGAAGTTCCTGGCGGCCCTCCTGTAGACCAAGTTGCCGAACTCGTCGGCCTTCCAGGCCTTGATGACCGCCACGTCGGCCCGGAGGGGGGTCTCCAGGAGATAGTCCCTTCCGTTTACGTTGATTACCTGTTTTCCCTCGGCTACGACCGTGCCTACGCCTGTGGGAGTCAGAATTCCGCCCAGGCCGGTGCCGCCGCAGCGGATTCGCTCGGCCAGGGTGCCCTGGGGAACCAGCTCCACCTCAAGCTCCCCGGCGTTCATCTGAACCGCCACCTGGGGGTTCAGTCCCACATGGGAGGCGATAAGCTTTTTAACACGCTTCTGCAGAATCAGGGTGCCGATGCCGTCGGCCTTGTCGTTGCCGGCGTCGTTGGAAATAAGGATTATGTCTTTGAGGCCGGATTTTACCATTTCAAGCACGAACTTGTTGGCGCTGCCCACGTTGGTGAAGCCGCCCATCATAATGGTCATGCCGTCGCGGAAACACTTTACGGCCTCGGATGGGGAAACCACTTTACTTTTAGCCATTTCCTCAGTCCTTTCCTTTAGTTTTCAGTGTGTTATTATACGGGGTCTTCCATAAATTTTTTCGCGATTTTGAAGATTTCAAAGAGCTGCTTGTCGCGCTTGGCCAGAAGCTCCTGTTTGTCCACGTTTGTATAGTCGTAAAAGCCTTTTCCGGTCTTTATGCCCAGCTCCCCTTTCTCAATGTGTTCCGCCAGGGTTTTCGGCATATCCACCGGAGGGGGCATGGTGTAGCTCTTGTTCTTGAAATTGTTGGCGGTCATGTCCAGGCCGCCGAAATCCATGCGCTTGCACAGGCCCAGCACCACCGCCCTGGGGATGAAGCTGGCTTTTACCGCCTTGTCCAAATCCTCCGGGGTGCAGTAGCCGTTGTCCAGCAGGTAGAATACCTCCTGATTTAAGCACATCTGCAGCCTGTTGGCGATATAGCCCCGGATAAACTTTTTCATGGGGACGGGGGTTTTCCCGCACTTTTCAAGTAGCGCCACGGTCACGTCGCACAGCTCCTGGGGAGCCTCTTCGCTTTTCACAACCTCCACTAAAGGTATGAGCTGGGGAGGCGAATACCAGTGGGCTATGACCGTTTGGGGGAGGCGGCGGGCGGGAACCAGATCGAAGACATTGAGCCCGCTGGTATTGGAGGCGATAATGCAGTCGTCGCCCACGCAGGCGTCAAGCTGCTGGTACAGGGCGGACTTGGCGTCCTTGTTTTCCACAATGGTCTCCATTATGAAGTCGGCGCCCTGAACGGCCTCCTCCACGGTGGAGGCAAAGCCCACCCGGTTGTAAACGCTTTCAAGGAGGGCCTCCTCCAGCAGGTCTTCCTGGACAAAGGTCTCAAGGCCCTTGCGCAAGGTGGCCATGGCGTTGTTGCGGGTGGCCTCGGAACGGGTCCACATAGTGACCTGGTAGCCGCCCATGGCAAATATCTGGGCGATGCCGGGACCCATGGTCCCGGCCCCCAGAACGGCAATTTTCGTGATATCAGATAAGGTTTTCATTTCGTATGTACGCCTCTTATCGATTATTTTCCTTCTTCTAGAAGGAGCCCTCTTCCCATGCCACCAGTCTTACGAATCCGCCGTCGGCCATCTCGCAGCGGAAGGGGAAGGCGGCGATTATCATTCTGCGTCCGGTGACCTCGTCTATGTCGCCGCCGGCGTTTTCAATGGTGCAGCAGCCGTGCTGCATGAACAGGCGGTGGCAGGGCTCATAGTCGGGATAATCCTCGGCAGCGTTCCTTCCCGTGGCCTGGGTGTAAACGGTGTCAAGCCAGGGCATCTGCTCTTTCAGGGGATGGTGCCACAGGGGAGCGTCGGTGGCGCCCCATGTGCCGGCTATGCCCTTAATCTTCTTCTCAAAAATGAGCCATTTTGCAACTTCGGGACCCATGCCGGGATAGTAGTTGAAGTACTTGTCGTTGTTGAGTCTCCAGTAATGGTGGAAACCGGTGTTGACAACCACCCAGTCGTAGGGGCGGATTTCAAGCCCGTCTTTTGCCGCGGCTTTCTCAAAGTGTTCGGGCTTCAGCTCTACCCAGACGTTTCCGAATTTTTTGGGGTCTCCGCCTGCGGCGTTCCACTTTTCCTCAAACTCGTCCCTGAGATAGCGCATGTCCAGGATTACGCCGGTGCCGATGCAGTATTCCAGGGGGATTTCGTTAAGGGAATACCCGTTGCGCTCCCGGTCAACCTCTTCCAGGTGAAGGACGTGGTTGGGGGCGTCCATGTGGGTGGCGGCGTGGAGGGTGCCGGTGTAGGTCATGGTGCGTTTATGGAAGCGCTCAAGATATTGGCCTCTGGGGAAGATAAGGTCCTGCCTGGCGCCGGGGAAGGGCCAAAGGGGAGTGTCAACGCCCCAAGGCTGCGAGAGGTCGTAGATTTTTGTCATTTTAGTCCTGTCCAGATACAGTTTGCTCTTGTCAAGGGGCATATAGGCCATTGTTATATCCTCCTAAAGAATATATTTTGTATATTCATTGTAAACCTTGGAATAATTCCAAAGTCAAGGGATATGTTGATTTTAGCCTTTAACATATATTATAATGATTCTGAATATTTGTGGCAATTAGGAGAGATAACATGAGGAGGTACAAGATAGGAGATGTTGCGCGGATACTGGGCATATCCACGGATTTGCTGAGATATTACGAAAAGAAGGGCGTGGTCATGCCCATAAAGGACAGGCGCAATGATTACCGCTATTATGACGCTTGGGACATCAATTTCCTGATGGACTGCCTCTGGTTCAAGAATTTCGGTTTTTCCATAGAACAGATTGCCGATATGGTGCGCATCCCCTCCTCTGACGATATTGCCAACATGTTTGAAGACAAGGAGAGAGAGCTGCTCAGGACCATACGCCGCTGCCAGCTCCTGCTCCGCCGCTCTCAGCAGCACCGGGAGGAGATTTCCCGGATAGAGGACATGCTGCTGAAGTGCGAAATAGCCGCAAGCCCTGAAGTGGTCCGTTATATAAACCGGGTGGGGGACGAATACCCCATGGACGAGAACCTGGAGCCCCTGGCTCGGCAGTGGCTGGAGGCCATGCCCTTTAACCACCGCTACTTTGAAATAAGCAGGGAGGCCCTCCTTTCCGGGGGGGACGGGGGCTACCAGTGGGGCTTCTGCCTGAGAATGGATTACGCCAGGGAACTGGACTTCGCCATATCTCCTCCGGTGAAGAAAATACCCTCCCGGCGAAGCATACATACGGTGTTCAAGAGCCGCGGAAAGGGCGGGTTTTCACCCAGGCTGCTCCAGTACGCCGTAGATTACGCCAAGGAAGAGGGGCTTACCATCGCCGGCGACGCCCACGGGGTGCTGCTGGCCAGCATACAGGAGGACGACAGCCTCTGCGGCTATTTCGAAGCCTGGATACCCATTGAGGATTAGGCTACAGTACGGCCTCGGCGCAGCGGGCGGCATAGCCGCTCACGTTCACTACGCAGAACAGCCCCTCCCAATGGAAGGGAATCGCCTCGATATTTACCGCCAGGGCGGTGGTGCTGCCGCCCAAACCGCCGGGGCCTATTCCCAGCCTGTTGATGCGGGAGAGGGCCTTGTGCTCCAGTTTGGCGTAAAAGGGGTCGGGGTTCCGCTTATCCATGGGCCTTATAAGCGCCCTTTTCGCCAGCAGCGCCGCCTGTTCCAGCGTGCCGCCCAGGCCCACCCCCAGGATTACCGGGAAGATTTCCCTTGGGAGCGCCCCCTTCACGGTTTGGGCCAGAAAATTAAGAATATCGTCAGCAGCGCCGCCGGGCGGAAACGTTTTCGCGGCGCTCATTTTTTCGCCTTCAATGTCCCTGGGGCACACCGTAAGGAGGAGGCTGTCGCCGGGCACTACGCGGGCGTGGATAACGGCCGGGGCATAGTCCCCGGCATTTTCGCGCCGCAGGGGGGGGCCCGCGGCCGCGCACCTGCGAAGGGACAGCTTTTCGCAGGCCCTGCGGACGCCCTGGTTGACTGCCTCCTCGAAGGCGCCTCCCGTAAAGCGCACCTCCTGCCCAATGTCGGCGAAGACCACGGTCATGCCCGCATCCCCGCATATGGGCAGGCCGTTTAGCCCTGCGTGGAATACATGCTCCAGCATATCCCCCAGGGCCTTCCGGCCGGCGGCGGATTCTTCAGTTTCGGAGGCGCATTCTATAAGCATTGCCGTCGCCGGCGGCAGCATGGTGTCGGCCTTTGCGCAAAGCCCCTCAACGATGGCGGTTATCTCCTGGCAGCTCAGCTCTTTCAAGGGCTTTCCTCCTCGACAAAACTAGTGTTTTTTCGCTCTTTACAAAAAAGTAATTATCGTATATTCTTTACTCACAGCTTATCCAATTGGTCTCGACTGGCCGGTTGGGACCCAGCTCATATCTTTATCCCACAACCCTGTTTGGCGGATCCGTAGCGTGCGGTCCGCCGCTTTTTTTATGCCTTTTCCGTTTTCCCGCTGTTTTCTTTCCCTGCCCGCCGGGTTTCGCCCCATTTCTCACTAGATATAGTGTATCTTATGATAAAATAACACAATATATGCGAGGAGGCATGCCCATGGCGGTACTGAAGAGGCGGGAAGGGATTGGAAAGGGCAGCGTAGTGTACCTGCCGGTGGATGAAATCAGCCCCAACCCGGCCCAACCCCGCCGGAATTTCCAAATGGAGGGTATCAGCGAGCTGGCGGACAGCATACGCCAGTACGGCATCATAAATCCCCTTTCTGTCCGGCTCCGGGGGGGCAGGTACGAGCTTATAGCGGGGGAGAGGCGGCTCCGGGCCGCGAAGCTTGCGGGGCTCCGGGAGGTGCCGTGCATAATAATGGACGTGAACATGGAGGAGTCCAGCCTCCTGGCCCTGGTTGAAAACCTCCAGCGCCGGGATTTGGACTTCATAGAGGAGGCGGAGGGCATCTCCCGGCTCATACGGATTTACGGCATGAGCCAGCAGGAGGCGGCAAGGCGGCTGGGCAAGTCCCAGTCGGCGGTCGCCAACAAGCTCCGCCTTTTGAAGCTGCCCTCCGATGTTCTGGAGGGGCTCCGGGACGCGGGGCTGGGCGAGCGCCACGGCCGGGCCCTGCTTCGTCTGAAGGGTGCGGAGCAGCAGCGGGAGGCCCTAAATTACATTATCGAGCACGGCCTGAACGTGGCGGCCGCCGAGAGCTACATAGATTCCCTGCTGGACAAGCCCAAACCCGAACCCACCCCCGAAACCGGGCCCGCGGCGGAGCGCAAAAGCCACAGCCAGAAAACCATGTTCGTCTTGAAGGACGTGAGAATTTTTCTAAACACCCTGTTTCATGGGTTAAATCTCATGAGACAGGGCGGAATAAACGCTCAGATTGATAAAAAAGAGACGGAAAACGAGCTTATTTTGACGATAAACATACCAAAAAGAAGGCAGTAAAAATAGCGGCTTAAACGGCAAAAATAGAGGTTAAAGCCTCAAAAATAGGGTTTAAACAGGCAAAAATAGGGCTAAAAGCGGCAAAAATAGGAGAGGCAAAAATAAAGGTTTAAGCAGGGTTTTTGCCCTTATTTTTGGCCGTTTAGGGTTATTATGCTCACATTTTTCCTGTCTTTGCCGGAAAA
>JBMNQG010000032.1:0-23869 GCA_050944015.1 Oscillospiraceae bacterium | reverse complement strand
GGACACGCCCAGCACCATGCGCCTTGCGCCGGAGTGCTCAATGCGTTTTTTCAGCCCCAGGCTTTGGAGCTTCAGTATTTTCTCGCAGCGGGCCGTCCTCTGCCTGACATCCTCCGGCACAAAGGGCAGTCTGGAAACATACCGGGTAAGGCGCGTGTCCTCCAGTTCCCGGCCCCAGTATACAGTTACATAGCCCTCTTCGCCGCCGGTGAAAACGCCCGACTTCCGGCGCTGGCCGCTCAGGCGACCCAGGTCAAGCTCGCTGAAAATGATTCCTTCCGTGTCGCCGCTCTCGGCCAGCAGCTCCCCGTTCTCGCAGATAAGGCGGTCCCCTGTGAATACCAGGTCCGTAGTGGATTCCCCGTCCCCGGAGGAGGCGTAGACGTACCCGCAATAGAGCCTTGCGCTCTGGCCCATAATCAGCCCGCGGCGGTACTCGTCCTTAGTCACAACCTCGTTGCTGGCGGAAAGGTTCACAATCACCGTTGCGCCCGCCAGGGCGTGCCGGGACGAGGGGGGATTGGGCACCCACAAGTCCTCGCAGATTTCCGCCGCCACGCAGAGCTCCGGCAGGCTTCCGTGGCAAAACAGAAGGTCGGTGCCAAAGGGTACGCTTCCCAGCTCGCCCAGGCGTATTTCCCGCACTTTCCGGCTGCCCGGGACAAACCAGCGCTTCTCGTAAAATTCCGCGAAGTTCGGCAGGTTGCTCTTGGGCACCAGCCCCAGGAGCCTGCCGTTCCAAACGGCGGCGGCGCAGTTGTAAAGCCCCCCGTCCACCTCCGCGGGCAGGCCCACAAATATAAGCATGTCCAAGTCCCGGGAGTCCTCTACTATCCGCCCCAGGGCCTTCAGGGCGTCCTCCAGCAGGGCCTCCTGCAGGAGCAAATCCCCGCAGGTATAGCCCGTAATGCAAAGCTCCGGCAGCACCAGAATTTTTGCCCTTTCAACGGCGGCCTTTGCCATCAGGTTCATTATTGCCCCGGCGTTGTGGGCCGTATCCGCCACCCTGATGGAGGGGGTGGCTGCAGCTACCTTTACAAATCCGTCTTTCATGTAAGGCCATTCCTTTCATAAACGCTGGCATTTTCCGCTCCTCGGCGGGGGCTGGCGCCACGGGCAGCGCGGTTTATGGCACCGTCAGCCCTCAACAAACTCAAACAGGCTCTTGTCGAAATACCTCAAAATGGCGGCGCGGCTGACGGCAAAGTTGTCCCGGCTTATCACCACAACCAGCCGCCCGTCCTCCACATAGCTGTCCATTACGCCTTCCAGCCGGGGAAAGACGTTTGCCTCCAGCTCCGCTTCCAGCTCGTCCAGGTGCCGGGCATAGTATTCCCCTGTTTCCGGGCTCTCGTAGCCGGGTATCGGGTCCTTGCCGGCAGTTACGCAAACAGCCGCAACAAGTATCGCCAACACCAGGAACAGTATGCACCCGGCGGCCCCTATTTTTTTCACGAATTCCTGTCCGGCCATTTTTCCTCCAAAACAACTGACTGAACTTGCCCTCTCGGCATCTCTTCCCTCATCCTGGGAGCTATCTCTCCTTGCGCCAATAGTACTGCATCTTCAGGAAATCTTCCATTAAGGCCCGAGTCTCGGGGGATGGCTCGGAGGTGAGCTTTCCGTTTTCCCTGTAAACGCCGTTGGAGCTTACCACATCCACAACCTCCCTAAGCTCGTTGGAGGCCTTCATAAACTCGTGGCCGCCCCAGGAGCAGAGCTCAAAGACCTTGTTCATGAGGAAGTTGGGTGAAAAACTGCCCCCGTCGCCTACAAAGTCGTTCCCAAGGACCTTTTTTGCCGACTCGTTTGCCCAGATTATATAGGGGGTGTTGTAGCAGTTGTAATAAGACTGGTCGTCGCTCCTGCTGATGTCTATGCCCAGCTCATGGTAAACAAATGAGCCGTCGCCAAGCCAGGGCTTATGGTCGCCGAATACCACCAGAACAACCGGCTCGTCCGTTTCCCGGAGATACTCCACCAGGGCGCGCAGCGCCCTGTCCGTTTTGGCAATGCCGTGCAGGTAGTTGTTTAAGATGTTGTAGCCCGCTTCGGAAAGTCCGCCGCTTGTGGCGTATTCGGTATCAGAATTAAGTTTGTCCCCCGGATAGGGGCCGTGATTCTGATAAGACACGTTAAAACTGAAATAGGGCTTGTCTTTCGGCCTGTTTTCAAACTGACTTATAAGGAAGTTAATAAATGCCTCGTCGGAAGGCTCGTCGTCCTTGGTCATCTCGTCGTATTTCTGTTCAAGGAAATAGTAGTTTTCAAATCCGAAATACCTGCTCACATTTTGCCTGTTATAGAACCAGCCGTAACCGGGATGTGCGCCTTCCACGTAATAGCCCTGCTCCTTAAAATAAGTGGCGTAGGTGTAGATGCCGGTTCTGTACTCGTACAGCCTGGTAAATCCCGTAATGAAGGCACGCTCGGTGTCGTTGGTCCCTCCCGCGAACATGTTCGTCACGATCTCGCCGCTGCAGCTTTCCGCTTTTAACTGGCGGAAGAACTCGTAGGGGTCGTTGGTGAAATTAATGCCCTCAAACTTGGTAAGGTCGGAGTAGGCCTCCAACATAATGCTGATTATATTGACCTTTTTGTCCCCGGGAATATCGTCGTAATCATACTGCGCCAGAAGTTCCCTGGCCTTCTCTTTCGTATATCCTTCCGGGGCCGGGTCTGAGGCGTTCTTTATGCTGTGAATGAAGGGGTAGAGCATCCCGCGGCATATATACTTGTCCGTCTCCGACCATTTGGTGAGGAACCACTCGTTTCTGGGGATGTTGTCGGTCTTCTTATATACAGTGTCGCTGAAATACACCGTTTTCAGCAGCAGGGCGGAAACAAGCACGACCAGCGCCGCCCCCGCGATACGCACGCCGCAGGGCCGGATCCTTGCCTTAAGCAGGAAGAAGGCCGCCACGGTGCAGACCAGCACCAAAACCACCGTCAGTATCATGGGCGTGCTGAAGGTGATGGTGTAGCCCTCGCTTATATCCGCCGCCTCGGAAAAATACTTAATGTCCGTGGCGAAAAGGGCGTCCCCGCGAAGCAGGACCTTGAAATAGTTCACCCAGCTCAAAAGCAGAACCGGCACCGCCGAGCCTATAACCGCTATCCACGGCCTGTTGGATACAAACCATAACAGCAGCGTCAGCATGAGCACGGGCAGAAGATTCAGCAAGAGTATGAGGGGCAACCGCACATAAGAAATGCAAAGGGGGATGGTATACACCTTCCCCGCTGCAGCAAAATAAAGGCTAAGAAGCCCGAGGCCCCCCGACCACAGCAGCAGGGCCAGTATGTTTACCGTCCAGTGCAGGAAGCGGAACAAAGTCCGCTTCTCTCCCGCACTTTCCGGCGTGTAAAAGAAGATTTTGCGCAGAATGCTCAAAACTAAAACTCGATCCTTTCAGCGATATAGTCAGCCACTTCGGCGATCTTTATACGCTCCTGCTCCATGCTGTCTCTGTGACGTACGGTAACGCAGCCGTCATTTTCGCTCTCGAAATCGTAGGTTACGCAGAAAGGAGTGCCTATCTCGTCCTGGCGGCGATAGCGCTTTCCTATGCTGCCGGACTCGTCGTAGTCCGCCATAAAGCATTTCTGCAGGCTGCGGTAAAGCTCAAAGGCGGGTTCTGAGAGCTTCTTGGAAAGGGGAAGCACGGCGCACTTTATGGGCGCCAACGCGGGGTGCAGGCGCAGTACCGTCCGCATGTCACCTTTTTCCTCGTCCACCATCTCCTCGTCGTAGGCGTCCACAAGGAAGGCCAGAACTGCCCTGTCCACGCCCAAGGAGGGCTCTATGACATAGGGGATGTAGCGCAAATTCTTCTCCTGGTCGAAATAGCTCATGTCCTCGCCGGAGGTCTCCTGATGGGCCTTCAGGTCATAGTCCGTGCGGTCAGCCACGCCCCAAAGCTCGCCCCAGCCGAAGGGGAACAGGAATTCAAAGTCCGTGGTGGCGTTGGAGTAGTGGGACAGTTCCTCCTTCTCATGGTCCCGCATGCGGAGATTATCAGGCTTCATGCCCAGAGAATACAGCCAGTCCCTACAGAAGGTGCGCCAGTAATCAAACCACTGAAGATCCGTACTCGGCTCGCAGAAGAATTCCAGCTCCATCTGCTCGAACTCCCGGGTGCGGAAGATAAAGTTTCCGGGGGTAATTTCGTTGCGGAAAGATTTGCCTATCTGGCATACTCCGAAGGGAATCTTTCTGCGGGTGGTGCGCTGTATGTTCTTGAAGTTCACAAAAATCCCCTGGGCTGTCTCGGGACGCAGGTAAACGGTGGAGGCGGTGTCCTCGTTGACGCCCTGGAAAGTCTTGAACATGAGGTTGAACTTCCGTATATCGGTAAAATCTCTCTTGCCGCATTCCGGGCAGGGGATATTGTTTTCCCGTATATAGGCCATAAGGGCGCTGTTGTCCATGGCCTCGATTTTAACATCCGTCACATTATTTGCCCGGTTCCATTCCTCCGCCAGCTTGTCCGCCCTGTGGCGGGTCTTGCAGGACTTGCAGTCAATGAGTGGGTCGTTGAAGGTGGCCACGTGCCCGGAAGCCACCCAGACCTGGGGGTTCATGAGAATGGCGGCGTCCAGCCCAACATTGTATTGGGACTCCTGGACAAACTTCTTCCACCAGGCCCTTTTGACGTTGTTCTTCAGCTCCACGCCCAGAGGCCCGTAATCCCAGGTGTTGGCCAACCCGCCGTATATCTCGCTTCCGGCAAAGATAATGCCTCTGTTTTTGCACAGAGCTACAATTTTTTCCATGCTCTTTTCAGTGTTCTGCATTTCTATTTTCCTTTCCTTCCTGCCGATGGCTTCGGGCAGAGTCTTATTTTTATTTTTTGCCAGTATTATTATTCCCTTTTAAGGCCGGTTCCTTTTAAAGCCCTTGAACACAGGCTTGCCGGTGTAGGTCTTAATCTGCTCCTGGCCGGTGAGAGCACGAAGAGCTCCAGCCGCCAGGGCCTCCATCTCAAATTCTCCGGGATAGCAGCGTATGGACGCAATATAGGAGCACATCTCCTTGATGCTGTTAACCACGTAATCGTCGTAGACTATGCCGCCTCCCAGCAGAATGGCGTCCACCTGCCCATGGAGCACAGACGCCATGGAACCTATGGCCTTACCAATTTGATATATAAACGCATCGTAGACCAGCTTGGCATAGCTGTCGCCCTCTTCAATCATCTTCCTAACTTCACGGGCGTCGCTGGTGCCCAGATGGTCCACAAAGCCGCCGTTCTTTATCATCCGGTCGTACATCTCGTCCCTGGTCCATTTGCCGGAATAGCAAAGGTCCATGAAGGGCACCAGGGGCATGGCTCCCGCCCTTGTAGGGGTCATTGGGCCTTCACCCATGATTATGCTGGTGCTGTCCACCACCCTTCCGTATCTGTGGGCGGTGACGGAAACTCCTCCGCCAATGTGGGCCACCACGAAGCGGCATTCCTCGTACTTCTTGCCCATCTCTTTTGCCGCCCGTATGGCGGTCTCCTTCTGGTTCAGCATATGGACGTTGCTGGTCCTGTATATGTCGTGGAAACCCGTTATCCTGGCTACGTCCTGAAACTCGTCAGTGTCCGGGGGGTTGAGGATTATGGCGATTCCGCCGTATTTCTTTCTGAAGGAATCCGCCAGCTTGCCCCCGAGAATGGCGGGGTGAACGGTATATCCGGAAAAGCAGTGCTCTATGACAAGGTCCGTCACCCAATAAACTCCGCCCTCGCAGGGCAACACGCCGCCGCAGCGGGCAACGAAGCAGTCGGTCCCCTCAAGGCTGGCGCCCTGCCTGGCTACCTCCTCCAGAATGGTATCCCTCCTGTACTCAAACTGGTCAGCTATTTTGGGAAACTGGGCCAGTTTTTCCGCGGAATGCTCCGCTTTCGCCTGGAAAATGCAGGTCTCATTCTCAAACATGGCTATTTTGGTAGAAGTTGAGCCTGGATTAAGTGCAAAAATCTTGTATTTCTTCACGCAAGTTCCCTCCGATTGGCTTTCAGCCATAATACCCTTTTTTGCGGCATTATAACCCTATATCTATGAATTGTATGATTTTTTAGCATACCACAATACGCTTAATTCTGCAAGCAAAGCCTTAGCCTTCCATATCCGAATTTCGCCTTTCGCCAATGACAGCGCCGGGCGATTAAAGGCGCTGTGCAAAATTTGCACAGAAAACTAGCAAATTGCCTCTTGCTTTATTTCGCTAATGTGTTATTATGGTAGCGTAAGCAAGCGATCTTAATGGAGGAATCAAAATGAAATCAATGACAAGAATACTGGCCCTGATTATGGTGCTTATAATGTGCTTCAGCCTTGCCGCCTGCGGCAAAAAGGGCAGCACTCCTTCCGCTGATGCGACTCCTTCCGGCGAAGCAACCCCCGATGCCGCCGACACCGGCTCTCCCGACGATTCCGCCTCGGGTACGGAAAGCGATTTGAGCTACATACTCGACAAGGGTGAAATGCTTATCGGCTACACCGTATACGAGCCCATGAACTATACCGACGAAGAGGGCAACTTTACCGGCTTTGACACGGAGTTTGCCATCGCCGTCTGCGAAAAGCTGGGCGTGACGCCCGAATTCGTGGAAATAGTCTGGGAGACCAAGGAAATCGAGCTTAACACCTACAGCATCGACTGCATATGGAACGGCATGACCATAACCGCAGATCGCGCTGCCAACATGAGTATATCCCTGCCCTACGTTAAAAATGCCCAGGTAGTGGTCATCAAGGAAGGCAGCGACGTGAAGACCACCGCAGACCTGATAGGCAAGACCGTGGTGGCGGAGATAGGCTCCGCCGGCGAAGCGCAAATCATTGGCGACGACGCGGACTCCAACCTGGCACAGGCCAATTACGTGGGCCTTACCAAGCAGACCGACTGCCTCTTGGAGGTTAAGGCCGGCACTGCGGACGCCGCCGTTCTGGACTGGACCCTGGCTATGAGCACCATTGGCGAGGGCACCGACTTCCCCGACCTGAAGATGGTGGAGGGCCTTGAGCTGGCCGCCGAGGAATACGGCATAGCCTTCCGCAAGGGTTCCGACGTTACCGAAAAGGTTAACGAGATAATCATGGAACTGGTGAAGGACGGAACGCTTCCCGCTCTGGCGGAAAAATACGGCCTGAGTCTTGCTCCCGCTATTGCAGGTTGAAACGAATAAGTTTATAATAATACCAAAAAATAACCGGGGCAGAGGGCACATTCGCGCCCTCTGGTCTGTTGCGCGTTAAGGAATTGGTAAAATGCAGTTTTCCGTAATCGTTGACAGGCTTTTCGAGGGCTTTGTCATCAACTGTGAAATCTTTATAATCACTCTGGCGCTGGGCCTGCCCCTGGGGCTTATTATCGCTTTCGGTTCCATGAGCCGCTTTAAGCCCCTGTCTTGGCTGGTCAAAATTTTTGTCTGGATAATTCGCGGCACGCCGCTGATGCTTCAGGTCATAGTCGTTTTCTACGTCCCCCCTCTCCTGTGGAATATACCTTCCTTTGGCCGCCTGGAGGCGGCGCTTGTGGCATTTGTAATCAATTACGCCTGCTACTTCTCGGAGATTTACAGGGGCGGTATAGAAAGCATACCCCGCGGCCAGTACGAGGCAGGCCAGGTTCTGGGCATGACAAAGACCCAGATTTTTTTCAAAATCACCCTTCTCCAGGTGATAAAGCGCATAACCCCGCCCATGGGCAACGAGATAATTACCCTTGTAAAGGACACCTCCCTGGCCCGCATAATAGCCAACAAGGAGATTATCATGATGGCCCAGGAGTATTCCGCCAAGGGCCTCATATGGCCGCTGTTTTCCACCGCGGTCTTCTTCCTCGTCTTTGTGGGCGTGCTCACATTAATCCTGGGCTGGCTTGAGCGCAAGCTTGACTTTTTCAGATAAGGGGGGAGTACCGATATGCCTGTTTTGGAAGTAAAAAATCTGCATAAGAACTTCGGCAGCCTGGAAGTTCTCAAGGGCATAGACTTTTCCCTTGAAAAAGGGGAGGCCATATCCATTATCGGCTCCTCCGGCAGCGGAAAAACCACTCTTCTCCGCTGCCTCAACTTCCTTGAGCGCCCCGACAAAGGCCAAATAATAGTGGACGGCAAAATACTTTTCGACGCCGACGACCCCAAAACCCAAAGGGAAAGCGAAATCCGCAAGAAGCGCCTTCACTTCGGCCTGGTATTCCAGTCATTCAACCTTTTTCCCCAGTACACCGCCCTGAAAAACGTGACTCTTGCCCAGGAGCTCCTGGCAAAGGAGCGGCCGGATTATAACACCAACCGCAGGGCTATAATTGAGGAGATATATGAAAAATCCATGTCCCTGCTGACCCAGGTGGGGCTGGCGGACAGGGCGGACTTTTATCCCCACCAGCTCTCCGGCGGCCAGCAACAGCGGGTGGCCATAGCCAGGGCCCTGGCCATGGGGCCGGACATACTGTGCTTCGACGAGCCCACCAGCGCCCTGGACCCGGAGCTCACCGGGGAGGTCCTGAAGGTCATCCGCAGCCTGGCCGACAAAAACACCACCATGATTATTGTCACACATGAAATGCAATTCGCCCGGGAACTATCGAACCGGGTCATATTCATGGACGGCGGCCTGGTGGTGGAGCAGGGCACCCCTGAAGAGGTCTTTGGAAACCCCAAGGAAGAGCGCACAAAGCAGTTCCTTTCCCGCTACAACAGCTAAAAAGTATCAAAAGTTTACAATTTAATATTGAATTGCTCGCCAATTTGGTTTATTATAAGACCCCGTTCACCTTAAACGTGCGGCGGGGCCTGTTCGCCGCACACATCCCTTCGGGGATTCGGGGACAGGTCCCCGCCATTATTTGTGCCTTTAAGGAGCAGCAAAATGGGAAAGATTAAAACATATATAGCGCTATTGATAATACTGGCTTTTTGCCTTTCCCTCGGGGCATGCGGAAAGTATCAATTGGTCTCCGGCTACAGGATTTTGGACACCCTGTCATCGGAGGACTTTTCCATCGCCTTCAGAAAGGACGACCGGCTTCGCGACATAATCGCCGCCGCCCTGGCCGTTCTGGCCGCCGACGGCACCGTCAGCCGGCTCTCCGAAAAATGGTTCGGCGCAAATCTCAGCACTCTGGAAGGCAGCCAAAACGCCCTGGAAGAGCTGGATATGGAAATACCCCAGCGAATTTTCATCATGGGCATAGACATAAACGCCTTTCCCATGAGCTTTAAGGATAACTTGGGGGATTACGCCGGTTTCGACGTGGAGCTGGCCCAGGAGGTCTGCCGCCTTTTAGGCTGGGAGCTGAGACTTCAGCCCATATTTCCCGCCGACGTGGAAGTTGAGTTGGCCTCCGGAAACATAGACTGCGCCTGGGGCGGCATGAGCTTCGACCACAATTCCGATAGCTACAGCACCACCCCCTCATATATGTCCAACGACCAGGTTCTTCTGGTAAGGGCTGATTCTGGCATAAAAAGGATAGGCAAACTCAAGGGCAAAACCTTGTACATGCCGGACAGGGACACCGCAGTGAAAGCTCTGGAGTCGAACGAGGACCTGATGAAGGATTTGGGCTCTGCAAAACGCCTGTCTCAGGACGCCCGGGCATGTCTTGAATACCTGAACAAGGGACTCTGCGACGCAATACTTATAGACAGCGTGGCCGCCAGGTATTTCATGAAATAAGCCTGTGATCATAAAAAGCCGTTTTTAATCCTGAAAAGCGAAATCGCTTCCGGCATATTCGTCGGAAGCGATTTTAGGTTGCGAAAACTTTAGGAAGCCTGCAGTTCGGCCTTATCATTGCCGTCAGCGTAGTGGCATTTTATATAGTCCAGCCACACCTTGTAGTAGTCGGGCACAAGGTGCACGCCGTCGGTGGAGTCCCCCTTGGGCAAAAATCCCTCTTCGTCCGCCAGGGCGGAATAGATATCCAAATAATAGCACTTCTGTTCCTTTGCAAGATTATGCAGGGCTTCGTTGAAGGAAAGCAGCCGCTCAAGGCCGTAGATTTCGTTTTTCTCCGACTTCTCTTTTCCCAGGGGTGTCAGGGACATGATATAGATGTCCGCCTCGGGCTGTATCTCCCGCACCTTTTCCACCAGTTTGCCGTAATGCCAGATAAACTCTTCAGGCTCAAGGTATATCTCGTTTATGCCTAAAAATATGTACACCTTCCCGTATTCCTTTTGGGCCACTCCCTGAAGTATGGTGCCCTTGTTCCCGTTTGACAGCTCCACCACCTGCTTCACGTCCACGCCCATTACCGTCATGCTGGTATACGCGTAAAAGTCCCCGCAGGTAATGCCGCTGTGGAGCCTGAAACCGTCCAGCAGGGAGTTGCCTATAAAGGCCGCGTCATTAAAGAACTCGTCCCCTACCGGTTCCGTTTCCTCCAAATCGGGAGAAAAAACCGGGGCCTCCGGGGGAGGCTCCTGTGTGGACGTATTCCCAACGGGTTCTTCAGCAGCCTGCTCTTGGGGCGTATTATCGTCGGTTGCTTCGAGAGTCGGCTCTTCTTCAACTCCGGGAGAGTTTGTGGCCGGAGGAGGAATTTCTGTGGGAGAGGCCTCGCTTTCTTTCGGCATGCAGCCCGCCGCCAGAAGAAAAGCAAAAAAAGACGCTAAAAAAATATATCTCAAAACAGATTTGCAAAATCCGTCGAATCTTTTCATGGCTCTGTCCTCTATTAGGATAATAACAAGAATTATGTCTACCAGCATTTTTTATTATAAGGAAGTATCTCCTCTTATGCAAGTACAAATTGCCGTATTTGACAAAAATATTTTTTCTGCGGATATTGGCGAATGCTTCCATTTAATTGACCGGAATTGACTAAATGTGGTATAATGAGTGCCTTGTAGTTATCGACTTGCGAATTGGGCAAAAATAATAGAAAATACAAATAAAAGCTGAAATCTTCTTTATAAAGCCGGAATATTGACAGGCGATTCCGGCAGTGTATATTAGAGCTACGGAGAAAAGTCATGTGGATATCGGATAAATGGCAGGATTACGAGCTTATAGATTGCTCCCGCGGCGAAAAACTTGAGCGCTGGGGCAAATGGATTCTTGTGCGCCCCGACCCCCAGGCCATTTGGGACACGCCCCGGCGGGACAGGCGCTGGCAAAACTATAATGCCTGCTACCACCGCAGCAGCACCGGCGGCGGTTCCTGGGAAAAGCGCGATATTCCGGAGAGCTGGGCTATCAGCTACGGCGAGCTCACCTTCAAGGTTAAGCCCATGAATTTCAAGCATACGGGCATTTTTCCCGAGCAGGCCGCAAACTGGGAATACATTATGGCCAAGATAAAAAACGCTGGCCGCCCCATAAACGTTTTGAACCTGTTCGCCTATACCGGCGCGGCCACTTTGGCCTCCGCCGCGGCGGGCGCCCGGGTGTGCCATGTTGACGCGGCCAAGGGCATGGTAAACTGGGCGCGTAAGAACGTGGCCGCCTCAGGTTTGTCCGACAGGCCCATACGCTGGATAGTGGACGACTGCACCAAGTTCGTGGAGCGGGAAATCCGCAGGGGCAACCGCTACGACGCCATCATTATGGACCCTCCCTCCTACGGGCGCGGCCCAAACAAAGAGGTCTGGAAGCTGGAGGACAACCTCTGGGCCTTTGTCAGTCTCTGCGCCGACGTACTCTCCGAAAAGCCCCTGTTTGTAATTATAAACTCCTACACTACTGGGCTTTCCCCCCTGGTTCTCACCTATATAAGCGAAAGCATTTTTACAAAAAGGTTCGGCGGACGCAGCGAGAGCCGCGAGCTTTGCCTTCCCGTCACCGCCTCCGGTCTTTACCTGCCCTGCGGCGCCACCTGCCGCTGGGAGGCGTGAAAACGCCAGCGCCCAACACAACGATTAAAAGGACGGCCCGCTATGACCCCTATTATAAGAACAGAAAACCTCACATTTTATTACCCCGAAACCGACGATAAGCCGGCCCTCGGCAACATAAACCTGGAAATCGCCCCCGGCAGCTTTGTGGTAATTCTGGGCCACAACGGCTCCGGCAAATCCACCCTGGCCAAGCACTTCAACGCGGTGCTTCTCCCCAGCGGCGGCAAGGTCTACGTCTCCGGCATGGACACCACCCGGGAGGACCTGATTCTGCAAATCCGCCGCACCGTTGGCATGGTCTTTCAAAACCCCGACAACCAGATTGTTGCCAACGTGGTGGAGGACGACGTGGCTTTTGCGCCCGAAAACCTGGGAGTGCCCCCGGAGGAAATCCGGCGCCGTGTGGACGAGGCCCTAAAGCAGGTGGGCATGTCCGAGTTTGCCCTTCATGCCCCCCACCTCCTGTCCGGCGGGCAAAAGCAGAGGGTTGCAATTGCAGGCGTGATTGCCATGCAGCCCGACTGCATAGTTTTAGACGAGCCCACGGCAATGCTGGACCCCGCAGGCCGGCGGGAAGTCATCGAAACCGTCAAAAACCTCTGCCGGGAGAAGGGCATCACAGTGGTTCTGATAACCCACCACATGGACGAGGCTATCGACGCCGACAGGCTTATCGTCATGTCCGACGGCAAAATCATAGCCGACGGGAAGCCGGCTGAGATTTTCTCCCAGGTGGAAGCCCTGAAAAGCCAGGGCCTTACCGTACCTGAGACCACCGAGCTGCTCTGGGAGCTGAACCAGGAGGGCATGAATCTGCCTTTGGAGGCACTTTCCGTGGAGGAGTGCGCCCAGGTAATCGCCGCCCGCCTCCTTTAATGTGCGCCGGAATTGGCTCAACAACAAAAAAAAGACGCAAAGGACAGTCGCAGATGACGCCGATAATACAGGTTGAGGGCCTGACCCACGTATACAGCGAGGGCACGCCCTTCAGAAAAGTCGCAATAGACAATATAAATCTTGAAATACCCCAGGGCCAGTTTGTGGGCATCATCGGCCACACCGGCTCCGGCAAGTCCACCTTTATTCAGCATCTGAACGGCCTTCTTAAACCCACTTCCGGCCGGGTGCTGTACAAGGGGGAGGACATCCACCGCTCGAAGGAGGCCACAAGGGACGTCCGCTTCAAGGTTGGACTGGTGTTTCAGTATCCCGAACACCAGCTTTTCGAGGAGACGGTCTACCGGGACATCGCCTTCGGCCCAAAAAACATGAAGCTTTCCGAATCGGAGATTGACGAGCGGGTAAGGGAGGCTGCCGGCTTTGCCGGCGTTCCGGAGGAGCTGTTTGAAAGGTCGCCTCTGGAGCTCTCCGGCGGCCAGAAGCGCCGCATCGCCATAGCCGGCGTCCTTGCCATGCGCCCGGAGGTCCTGATACTGGACGAGCCCACGGCGGGCCTTGACCCCTCCGGCAGGGAGAGCATCCTGAGCAACGTGGTGAACTACCACAAGGACAAGGGCGCCACCATCATTTTGGTGACCCACAGCATGGAAGACGTGGCCCGCCTGGCGGAGCGGCTCGTTGTGTTCCACAACGGCTGGGTCGCCATGGACGGCTCCCCCTCCCAGGTGTTTTCCCGGGCTGAGGAGCTGCGCTCCATGGGCCTTGAAATACCCAAACCCACGGCCATTGCGCTGCGGCTCAAGGAGCTGGGCCTGCCCATCAGCACTTCGGTTTACACCGTAGGGCAGCTCAAAAACGCCATACTCTCCCTGAGAGAGGAGGCCAGGAAATGCTGAAGGACATAACCCTGGGCCAGTATTTTCCGGGAAACACCATAGTCCACCGCCTGGACCCCAGGACCAAGCTCATTCTTACGGTGGTCTTCATCGCCGCCCTGTTTACCGCAAAGAGCTATATATCCTACGGCGTCATGCTCCTGACGGTGGCCGCCTGCATAGGCCTTTCCCGCATCAACCTGAAATCAATATTCAAGGGCTTAAAGCCCCTGGTGTTCATCATAATCCTCTCGGGCCTGCTGAACCTTCTCTACACCGAGGGCAGGCCAATAGTGAAGTTCTGGATATTCGCCGTCACGTGGGAAGGCATCCGCGCCGCCGTATTCATGATACTTCGGATAATGATGCTTATAACCGGCACCTTCCTGCTCACCTACACCACGAGCCCCATAGCCCTCACCGACGGCATGGAGCTGCTCATGAACCCGCTGAAGAAAGTCAGGGTTCCGGTCCATGAGCTGTCCATGATGATGAGCATAGCCCTGCGCTTTATACCCACTCTTATTGATGAAACCGACAAGATAATTAACGCGCAGAAAGCCCGCGGCGCCGATTTTGAAACCGGCAAGCTTACGGAAAGGGCCAAAGCCCTGCTCCCCCTGCTGGTTCCCCTGTTTGTCAGCGCTTTCCGGCGGGCGGACGAGCTGGCAACCGCCATGGAATGCCGCTGCTACCACGGCGGCGAGGGCCGCACAAGGATGAAGACCCTTAAAATGGAGGGCATCGACGCCGTTGCCCTGGTTCTGGGCGCTCTCCTCCTTGCGGGTATAATAGTCCTGTCGGTTTTCGGGCTGTAAGGGTTCTGGCGTCAGCAAAAGGAGTTTGCATATGCGTAATATTGCCCTGCGACTGCGTTACGACGGCACAGCCTATCACGGCTGGCAGGTACAGAAAAATGCCATCACCGTAGCCGAGACCCTGGAGGCCGCCCTGGCCAAAATATGCGGCCACCCGGTAAAGGTCACGGGCTGCGGCCGTACCGACGCTGGGGTTCACGCCCTTCGCTACTGCGCCAATTTCTTCACCGATTCCACCATCCCCACCGACCGCATACCCTTGGCGGTCAATTCCCGCCTGCCCCGGGATATTGCGGTTACGGACGCCTGCGAGGCTCCGGATAATTTTAATGCCATCACTTCCTGCATTAAAAAGGAGTATATTTATAAAATCTATAATTCCCGAATACGGGACCCCTTTTTGGATAAATACGCCTGCTTCTATCCAGCTCCCCTTGACTTTGACCTTATGAAGCGGGCTGCGCGGGCTTTCGTGGGCACCCACGATTTTGCCGCGGTCCGCTCCGTGGGGACCAGGACCAAAACCACCGTCCGCACCGTGCACTGGTGCGACGTTTCGCGGGAGGGCGACCTCATTACCATAGCCATCTGCGCCAACGGGTTTCTTTACAACATGGCCAGAGCAATAGTTGGAACAATCGTCTATGCTTCCTACGGCAAGCTGAACCCGGAGGACATACCCGCCCTCCTTGAAACCCGGGACCGCCGGCTCACCGGCCCCACCATGCCTCCCCATGGCCTCTACCTGTCCCGCATCTGGTACAACGGGGCAGTGGGCGAAATGATGTCTCGAGACTGATATCTTTCCGAAGACACGGATTTTTGAATAAAATCTATCATTTTCGTATGTTTTATGATATAATAATAATATTCTGAAATTATGTTCCTTCCCCTGCCATTCGGGACTAAATTTTCCTTTTTCTTCCCCATCTAAGCAATCGGAGCGATATTTTCATTTCTGTTTTCAATCAGAGGGTTAGGAGCACAATTTTCACCCCACAACGGCCTGAGGAATAAAGATGAATCAAAAAAGCTGTCAGAAAAGTAAAAAAAGGCGCTCTAAGGGCCGTACCGCAGTTGCCACAGCGGCAACACTGCTGCTTATTATCGCCGCCGCGGCCATTCTGATTTACAAGGATTATTTCACCTCCGATAGTCTCAAATCCCTGTTCAAGAATGAGGCCTCTCAGGAAAGCGAAAGCGAGCCTTTTACATACGAAGCCGGTGCCGACCAGGTCTTCGCAAGGGCGGGAAACGGGCTGGCTGTGGCCTCCACCACAGGTATGCAGCTTATTGATTCCGACGGCAATGCCGTAATCCGCCAGGTTTTCTCCATGGATATTCCGGCGGTGGCCGCCTCAAAAAAGCACTGCGCTTTTTACGACATCGGCGGCACTACCCTGCGCCTGGCTTCATTTGATGGCAAATATACGGAGCTGGATACGGAAAGACCAATAATCTCCGTCACCATAAGTTCAGGTGCTTATTTATGCGTCACTACGGAGGAGACTGGCTACAAGGGCAAGGTCACGGTTTATGACGTTTCCCTCACCCCGGTTTACCAATGGTTCTCGGGCTCAGGCTATGTTCTCTCCGCCGCTGTCGGCCCGGATAACTCCTCTCTTGCGGTGCTGTGCGCCGATGGCGAAGGCGGGGTTATACGCTTCTTCTCCCTTGACAGCGAGAAAGAGCGGGGTAGTTTTACGGCCCCGGCCGAGCTTTTTGTGGATTTATATTATATGGGCGACGGCAGGCTCTGCGCCATATCCGAGAACCGGCTGGTGTTTTTGAACTCCAAAGGCGAGATGGTGAACTCCTTTGATTTCGGAGAAAACTATCTCATAGATTACGAGTTTTCTAAAGATTTCACAGCGGTAATACTTGGAAAATATCGTTCAGGCAGCGAGGGCCGGCTTCTCACTGTTGACAGTAACGGCCAGGTCCTGGGGGAAATTCCCTTGCAACGGGATGTCCTTTCCCTGTCTGCCTGGGACAGACAGCTTCTGGTCTTATACTCCGACTCCCTGTACCTGTATACCCAGGAACTTTCAGAGAAAACCGTGCGTCAGGGTATTTGGGGGGCAAAAAAGGCGATTCTGCGGGAGAAGGGCGATGCTTTGCTGCTCTCAGCTTACTCTGCCGAGCTGTTAAACCTTGGGTGACTAATGGAGGAACGCAATGACAAAGCTAATCGACTTGCTGCTGATAGCTGTGATTATTATTTGTGCATGGGCAGGATATAAAAAGGGTATGATTATGGGCATAGGCAGCATACTTGTGATAGTAGTATCTTTATATGGCGGCAATCTTTTATCCACCGCCTTTTCCTATGAGGTCATTCCGGCAATAAAACCCTTTGCCGACGGCTATATGGAAAAAAAGATAGACGAGGACGTTCTTGAAGTCATGGGCTGGCAGGACAGCGGGTATTCCGTAAGCAGTCTGCTGCAGCAGCATCCAGAGTCGGTTCATGAATTCTGCGTTGAGAGTTTTAAAGCTATGGGGATATACCATAAAACCGCTGAAATCCTGGCGGCGGAGGCGGAGGAATACGCCGAGCAAAACGATACTGATATCACCGCCGCAATAGTGGAAGTTCTATGCGCCCGTATTACCTATGTCCTTGGATTTCTGCTGGCCTTTCTGCTCATCCTGATAGTACTTACCGTCATTGGAAACATTCCCAATCTGTCGTTTAAACTTCCGCATTTGAACAAATTAAACGACATTGGCGGCGCAGCTCTTGGCCTTATAACGGGCCTGATGTTCTGCTTTGTTATTGTCTGGGCTCTTAAATTTGCCGGACTTGTCATAGGAAACGATGCTTTTTCAAAAACCCCGATTGCCCGGCTGTTTTTGCAAGTTGACTTACTATCCCGGTTTATTGGTCTATAGGGAGAGATAATAGTTAATGCTGAACACTCCAAACATGCTATCAATATTTCGATTATGCCTTGTGCCAGTATTTGTTGTTATTTACTTTTCCGGCCTTGAAAACTCTGCCCTGCTGGCAGCATTGGTTTATGCCGTAGCCATTGTTACAGACTTTCTGGACGGCAGAATTGCCCGAAAATACAACCTTATCACCAATCTGGGCAAGGTTTTAGACCCCTTGGGCGATAAAATGCTGACCTTCGCCGTGCTGGCATGTATCACTATAGACAGTATTATACCTTTATGGGTACTTGTTGTGTTCATGGTAAAAGAGATTTTAATGGGCATTGGCGGCCTGCTCATCCATCGTGTGGCCAAGATGGAAATTCCGTCGTCCAACATCATTGGCAAGACTGCTACAACTCTATTCTTCATAGTTTGTGTCATACTGATGGTTTTTGACGGGATTCCCCGCAAAGTTGCTGTTACGATGATATGTGTGTGTCTTGCCACGTCAATAGCTGCTTTTGTCAGCTATCTCTTAAACTACCGGAGGATTATGCTGGGACGCAGGAAAACACGCTGATTTCGGCGCGCTCCGCCACGCTTCACTCTAACCTAAAAATAGGAGATATTTATATGCAACCTACACTTTGTGCCCGCTGCAAAAAAAACGTGGCGGTTATATTCATAACGAAAATTGAAAACGGCCAATCCAAAAATGAGGGGCTGTGCCTTAAATGCGCGCGGGATCTTAACATTAAACCCGTGGACGATATTATTAAAAAAATGGGACTTACCGACGAAGAACTGGATAATCTGGAGGACGAAATGATGGACGCTCTTGGAGGTCTGGACGGCCTCATGGAGATCGAAAATCATGACGGTGATCTGGGCGAGGAAGGCAAAACCGCCACCTTCCCCTTTTTAAGCCGGCTTTTCGGCGGCTCCGAGGGCCATGGCTCCGGCGCTCCCGGTCCCGGAGACGCTCGGTCCCGGGAAAGTAAGGAGAGCGCCGGCCGGAGTTCCAGACGAAAATATCTTGAAAGTTACTGCATATCCCTTACGGACCGGGCCAGGGAAGGTAAGCTGGACCGCCTGGTTGGACGGGATGAGGAGCTTGAACGGGTTATCCAGATTTTAAACCGCCGCCAAAAAAACAACCCCTGCCTTATTGGCGAGCCGGGGGTCGGCAAAACTGCCATAGCCGAAGGCCTTGCCCAGCGCATTGCCGATGGCAACGTGCCCTATAAGCTTCGGGAAAAGGAGGTCTATCTCCTAGACCTTACGGCCCTTGTGGCCGGCACCCAGTTCCGGGGACAGTTTGAGAACCGGATGAAGGGCCTGATTGAAGAAATCCGCAAACAGGGCAATATAATACTTGTAATTGATGAAGTGCATAATATAGTGGGAGCCGGGGACGCTGAGGGCAGCATGAACGCCGCCAATATCCTTAAACCGACGCTATCCCGTGGGGAAATCCAGGTTATAGGCGCCACCACCTTCACCGAATACCGCAAGCACATTGAAAAGGATGCGGCCTTAGAGCGCCGTTTCCAGCCCGTCACCGTGGCTGAACCCTCCATTGAGGACAGCATAAGAATTCTCCAGGGCATAGCCCACTATTACGAGGAATATCACGGCGTGAAAATATCCGATGAGATGTGCCGTCAGGCGGTGCTCATGTCCGAGCGTTATATCACAGACCGCTTTCTCCCGGATAAAGCCATCGATCTCATTGACGAGGCCTGCTCTGACGTGAACCTGAAAAATGCGAATATCACCCGTATGTCCGAAGTAATAAAGGAAATGGAGGACCTTGAGCGGGAGCGCGAACTTTTGATGTCGGATACGGAAAACGAACACTACGAGCGCCTTGCCGTCATCCGCAGCCGGAACCTCCGGCTTTCCGAGGAACTGAACAGGCTCAAGGCACAGGACAAACCGGAGCTGACCATTGACAACCTGGCCCGGATAATCGAGCTGTGGACGAAAATCCCGGCCAGCCGTATCAGGGAAGACGAATTTGAGCGGCTTTCCAATCTCCACCTGCGTCTTAAAAAGCACCTGGTTGGCCAGGATGAGGCCATTGACACCGTCTGTGCCGCTATAAAGCGCAACCGTGTGGGTCTGTCCGCTAAAAGAAAACCCATCAGTTTCATTTTTGTGGGCAGTACAGGCGTCGGTAAAACAGAGCTTGTAAAGCGCCTTGCCGCTGACCTGTTCAACACCCCCGAATCCCTGATACGTCTGGATATGTCGGAATTTATGGAAAAACACTCCGTCTCCCGGCTTATCGGCTCACCTCCCGGCTATGTGGGATATGATGAGGCGGGGCAGCTTACGGAGAAGATACGCCGCAAGCCCTATTCTGTGGTGCTTTTCGACGAAATCGAAAAGGCCCATCCGGATGTTCTCAACGTGCTTCTGCAAATCCTGGACGACGGCCGCATAACCGACGCCCAGGGCCGTACTGTGAATTTTGAAAACACCGTAATCATCATGACCACCAACGCCGGCAGCGATAAAAAGAGCGGCTCCGTGGGCTTCGGCCAGAGCTTTACCGAGATGGGCCGTGAAAAAGCCATTAAAGCTCTCAACGACTTTCTCAGACCCGAATTTATAAACCGTGTGGACGAGATAGTCAGCTTCAACCGGCTGACGGAAGAAAACTTTAAGGATATAGCCAGGCTAATGCTTAACGATCTCAAAGAGGTCATAGCCGAAAAGAGCATCGGTCTGGAGTATGACGACGAGCTTATTGACTACCTTACGAAAAAGAGCTTCAGCATCACCTATGGCGCCCGGAATCTCCGCCGCCTGATCCAAAAGGAGATTGAGGACGGCATAGCAACGGAAATTATCGATTATCACAAGGGCAATGTAAAACGCATCAGTCTCACCGCAAGGGACGGCAAAGTTGTTATAACAGCCGCATAATGACAGGACAGCCCGCCGTCCTCCCTCAAGGGGAAACGGCGGGCTGCCTTTTGGCAATTAATTCCCGGCCCGATTAATACTTGATTATTTACACCGCTTGTTGTAAAATACGGTTTCAGGGCGAAACCCCCAAAAAATTTGCGCTGCATCCCAGCGCCATAATTGGGAGCAGCAGCAGGAGGTAATTGAATATGGCAAACATCTCAGCTAAGACCAGCAGGATGGTGCGTCTGGCGGTGCTTATCGCCATCCTTTTCCTGCTGGAGCTAACCAATCTCGGTTACATCAAAACACCGGGCCTGGAGCTGACTATTATGCAGGTACCAGTTCTGGTGGGAGCAATCACTCTCGGGCCGGCATCCGGCGCAATCCTAGGCGGAGTCTTCGGACTCACCAGCTTTTATGAGTGCTTCGGTAAAAGCTTCTTCGGCGCCACCCTTCTGGGAATCAACCCCATCTCCACTTTTATAGTGTGCATGGTTCCCCGGATATTAATGGGATGGCTCTGCGGTCTAATCTTTAAATCCCTGTATCATCAGGACAAAACCAAGATGCTTTCCTTTGCCGTTGCCAGTCTTTCAGGCGCCCTGCTCAACACGGTTTTCTTCATGTCGGCACTATTGCTTTTGTTCGGCAGAACAGATTTCATCATGGGCCTTAGGGCAGGCAGGAACATTTTGGCCTTCGTCGTCGCTTTTGTGGGAACCCAGGGTCTCGTTGAGGCTCTCATATGCTTCTTCATAGGCACGGCGATAAGCAAGGCCCTGTACGGCTTTATGAACCCGATTCCCCACAAAGGCCACAGTTAACGGAGGTGCCTTAATGATATTGGCAGTAGACATTGGCAACACTCATACAGTCACTGGCTGTATAGAGGGGCTTGAGATAAAGAACATCTTCCGCATGACTACGGAGCAAGCCAGGACGGAACACGAGTATGCCGTCACCATGAAGCAGATACTCGATTTCAATGGCATTAATAACACGGACTTTGAAGGCGCAATCATTTCCTCCGTGGTCCCGCCCCTCACCGCCACAATGAAGACGGCCGTAGAAATTCTGACCGGCCACACGCCCAATGTTGTGGAGGCTTCCATTAAAACCGGCCTCAACATACTTATAGACAACCCCGCAACCCTGGGCAGCGACCTTGTGGCGGCGGGAGTGGCAGCCCGGCACAGCTACAAGCCCCCTATAATAATCTTCGACATGGGTACGGCCACCACCATTTCAGTAATTGACGAGAATTCAAACTTCCTTGGCGGTGCCATTGTACCCGGTGTTGCCGTGTCACTGAACGCCCTGGCCAGCGGCACTTCCCAGCTCCCCTCGGTACCTATCGAGGCCCCGAAACGCTGCATCGGCACAAACACCATCAGCAGCATGCAAAGCGGCGCCGTTTACGGCAACGCGGCTTTGATTGACGGGATGATTGACCGCATCCAAGATGAGCTTGGCTGCAGCGCCACCGTTGTTGCCACCGGCGGCCTCGCGAAGAAAATCGTCCCTCACTGCAGACATGCGATTATTCTGGACGAGGACCTGCTTTTGCGCGGCCTTGCCATTATTTATGACAAGAACAAGCAAAAAGTAAAAAAATGAGGAAACCAAAGCCTCTCCCGGTTGGGAGAGGCTTCATTAATGAGCCTTAAAAAGCGCCCCCCAGGGCGCTTTTTTTATCAATTACAAATTAAACCCGGTCATAAATGCAGAATCGGTACTTTATTCCTTCATGCTCCAGTTCCTGTCCCGGGTCCGTGCACTTCCAGCCCGGGTCTAAGTCCAGATTCGGGAAGAAAACGTCTGAGCCGGGGTTCGCGGCGATTTTCGTCACATACGCCCGTTTGCAATAGGACAACATGACATTGAAAACGCTCTCGCCGCCCACCACAAACACATCGTCGCCCCAGTCCTTTACCGCCTCCAGCGACTCTTCCACGCTGTGGACCACAATGGCCCCCTCAATTTCCATGTTCCGGCGGGTCAGCACAATGTTGGGCCTGTTTTTCAGAGGGCGCCCTCCCGGGAAATCCTCCAAGGTTCTCCGTCCTACAATTATGGGGCTGTTTCCCGTTATCTCCCGGAAAAATTTCCGGTCGGCGGGTATCACAAGGGGCTGGGTGCCGTCCCTGCCTATGCCCCAATCTTCGTAAACTGCAACAAGGGCCTTCATTTTACAGCCTCCTTTCTCTTTTTTTATCTGGCAAATTTTACACCGCTACGGGTATTTCCTCGTCGAGTTCGTAATATTCGTAACCTTCCAGGCTGAAGCTGTCGCGTGTGAACTTATAGAAGTCGTCAATGCTCTTGTCTATGATGAACTTTGGGGCAGGCTTGGGCGGGTTCTTGATAATCTTCTCCACTATCGGGACATGCCGGTCATAAATATGAGCGTCGGCTATGACATGGAGGAATTCCCCGGCCTTCAGTCCGGATACCTGGGCGAACATATGGACCAAAACCGCGTATTGGACCACGTTCCAGTTGTTGGCCGTCAGCATGTCCTGGCTGCGCTGATGTAAAATAGCGTTTAGGTTGTCTCCGGAAACGTTGAAGGTCATGGAATAGGCGCAGGGGTAAAGGGCCATTTCGTGCAGGTCCCGGAAATTGTACATGCTTGTGAGTATTCTCCGGGAAGCGGGGTTGTGCTTTAAATCGTACAGCACCCGGTCCACCTGGTCGAACTCACCTTCAGGGTAGCGGTGCTTGATTCCAAGCTGGTAACCGTAAGCCTTGCCGATGGAGCCGTTTTCGTCGGCCCACTTGTCCCAGATCCGGGCGCGCAGTTCCTTTACGTTGTTGGATTTTTTCTGCCAAATCCAGAGCAGCTCGTCAATGCAGGACTTGAAATAAGTGCGGCGTATGGTGAGGATGGGAAATTCCTTCGACAGGTCGTAGCGGTTGACGATTCCAAACTTTTTTACCGTGTGGGCAGGAGTCCCGTCGTCCCATCTGGGCCGCACCTGCTGGTCCGTGTCCCAAACCCCGTTTTCGAGAATATCCTTGCAATTCTGTATAAAAACCTCATCTGCATAACTCATTTGTTTACCTCCAAAAAAAGGGGCTGGTGGCGTCTTTAGCCTCATCCGGCAAAAAATTGCCCTCTAATTGCCCCAATTATACATTATGGGGTAATCACCCGCAAGCTATTTCGGCCATATTATGAATAGAAATAGTATACCGTACTAAATCTTTGCATGGGGAGTGGTCATATGAAATTTGCGGTCATTGGCGGGGATATGAGAATCGCTCGGCTCTGCAGCCTGCTTGCGTCCGACGGCCATGATGTCAGCTCCTTCGCCTTGGAGAAGGGGCACTGTTCCCAGGACATATACTGTGCCGACAGCCCGGAAGAGGCGGCGCAGGGAGCCGACTGCGTGGTGCTGCCCCTGCCGGTCACGGGCCAGCGGGGCTTTCTAAACTCGCCCTTGTCCGCCGGAGAATACGAAATGAAGGAGATTCTTGAGGCAATAGAGCCGGGAACCCTGGTATGCGGCGGAATACTGGACAGCGAGATGCTGGCTTTGGGAGAGCAGTTAGGTCTTAGGATGATGGACTATTTCAAAAGGGAGGAGCTGGCGGTTTTCAACGCAGTCGCGACGGCGGAAGGTGCAATAGG
>JBMNQG010000031.1:0-24224 GCA_050944015.1 Oscillospiraceae bacterium | reverse complement strand
GGAGAAAAAGTTAAAATAAACTTTAGGCAGTTTATAAACGCCCCACTTGTATCCTCAATCGTAGCGGTGCTCATATTCGCGTTTAGAATCCCCATTCCCGCCCCCGTTGCAGGGGCGACGGAACTTTTGGGCGATATGGTGGTGCCCGCCGCGATGCTCATAATAGGCTCGTCTTTGGGCAATATGTCTGTGAAGGAAGTATTCAGCGACTGGCGGCTTTATTTGCTGGCGCCTGTAAAGCTTATTGCAATACCCGTGGCAATTTGGTCCATTCTCAGGCTTTTTGTTGCCAATCCCCTTATTCTGGGTATTGCAACTGTCCTTACCTCCATGCCTGTGGCAACCAACACCACCATGCTTTGCATAGAGTATAAGGGCAACGAGGCCCTTGCCAGCAGGGGCGTGTTTATCACGACAATCCTTTCGGTGCTGACCATACCCCTTATAGTTTACCTGCTCCTGATATAAGCGGGGTTTTTCCGGAACTTTTATGAAGTTACGGCGTCTTAACTACAAAGTGATGGGAGTGATGCCGCGCCGGTTTGCGGGTGTGGATTGCTCTCCTCATCAAAATTAATTTAATGGGGGAGACAAGATGAAAAAGACCAGAGCAGCCATTCTTCTTTGCGTTATGATACTGATTTTTGCCCTGCTGGCAGGCTGCGGCTCAAGCAGGAAGTCCGCGGACTCGGCTGCCGCCGCCCCGCCGGCAACGGAAATGCCGTCAATGTATGATGAATCGAAGGCAGGGCTTGATTACAATGGGGCCGCGCCTGTGCCTGCCCCGGAGGAATCGCAGGAAATTTACGATAACGCCGCAGGAGGCGGGGCCGTAAATACCGCTCCTATTAATCAAAAGTTAATCTACACCGTGGACCTTAGCATTGAGACTTTGGATTACGAAAAATCCCTGGGCTTAATTGAGGAGCTTACGAGGCAGTACGGCGGCTACATTGAATATGCCAATGTGGACAACAACCGCATCAGCGAAAACGACCTGAGAACCGCGTTCTTTACGCTGAGGATACCTGCGGAGTCCCTGGATGATTTTGAGAAGTCCTGCGGAGACATAGGCAGCATATTCAACAACAGCCGCAGGACCGAAAACGCCACGGCCACATATATTGACCTGACCGCCCGCCTGGAAAACTACAGGGTGGAGGAGGAGACCCTCCGGGAACTGCTCGCCCAGGCCAAGGACATAGACACCATAATAGCCCTTAATACACGGCTCACAGAGGTGCGCTATCAGATAGAAAGCATCGAGTCCAGCCTGCGGAACATCGATTCCCTTGTGGCCTACAGCACTGTGAACATCAACCTGTACGAGGTGATAAAACCTACCGCCGTGGAGGAAAACGTGCCCCGCACCTTTGCGGAGCGGGTGGCAGCACGGATGAAAGCCACACGGGAGCGCTTCGTTAACGAGATGGAGCGCATCGGAATATATGTGTTTGGAGAGCTGCCACTGGACCTGCTGCTGCTTGTCATTAAGCTCATTCCCTTTGTGATTATCATCCTGATTATTATCCTTATCTGGAGAACTGTCAGAAGGAAAAGAGGCCCCAAAAACGGGCAGAACGCAAAACCACCTATCAGCGAGGGCTGGAAGCGCCGCAACAAAGATTCCGGCAATGATAACGGCAATAGTCCGAATGACGGAAGTAAGTGAAGTAAGTAATAATTATCACTCCGCAAGGCATGCTTGCGGAGTGATTTTTTTGTTTTTCGACTGCTTTAATTTAACCCTTGACTTTAATGTGGAACTATTTTATAATAACAAAGCTGACCTGACCTCCGCTTACACAAGACTTTGTGAAGGAAATACAACCGAATAATTATCATGGAGAAGTCGCGTAGTTGGTCGAGCGCGCACGATTGGAAATCGTGTATACCCCAAAAGGGTATCGAGGGTTCGAATCCCTCCTTCTCCGCCACAATTCGTGACTGTGATAACGGTCACGAATTTTTTTTTGCAAGATTTTTGACGGGGACGGGAACCAAGAACAAGAAGATTTTTCGATTTGCGTGCCTGCTTTCGATGGCCGTCCTTTTGCTTGCCTTGGGTGCCTGTGCGGGGGCGCAGACTTGCAAAAAAGTAAAAAAGGCTTCCGCCATGAAGCGGAAGCCTTTTTGCTATTTTATTTAATGGTTAGAATCACATCGTCAATATAGTATTCGGTGAAGCCCTCAAAGCCCGAGTCTGTGCCTATTATCAGGTAGAAACGGCCATCGGCGTCGGTCTTAACAGTGAAAGAGGCCGCCATCTGCTTGAACACGAAGCCTTCGGGAGCGCCTTCCGGTTTCGCTATATTGCCTATGAGCTGCATTGCTTCACCGTTGTTGTTTTGGGTGCCCTTGTCGATATTGAGAGTGAAGTAATCGTTTACCAGTACAACTTCAGGTTTAGAAGTAGTAGCGCCGCATTTGACAAAAACGGATTCGCCGGGGGCTCCCCCTATTCCGATTAGACCAGGCTCCACGTCCGTGGCCAGGAGGAATTCCACGTCGAAGTTGTACTCCCTGTTGGGCTTAAGGCCGCCTATTTCCTTGAGATATCCCATGAAAATGTCATCGCTGCGGTTGTGAGAGGCAATATACAGCCCCATGCTTTCACGGCCTTCTACGGGAATATTCCTGTAATCCGAGGCCAGCTCATAAATATCGTAATCTCCCTCGGGGTCGTAATAATAATCTGAAAATATGGCCTCAAAACCGGCAGCGCCGTTTTCAAATGCGTAGATATGCTTTTGAATCTCAATGCCGTTTTCGTCAAGCTCAACGCCGTGGGCAACTTTAAGGAAGCCTGCCTCCACAAAGGAAGTGCCGTTTATAAGTTCCACCTTGTTTTCGAGGGAGTGCTCCCGGCCTGAGACTTTGGCCTTGTCGCTGCCGACGCGCAAGCTGTACAGTTCTCTGTCCTGAGAGTAGACCTTTATCTCCTTTGCCGCTCCGTCCCAGATTACGCGGCAGTTTAATGACTCGGCGAAGGAGCGGAGGGGAATCATCACCTGGCCGTCAAGGACGTAAGGGTCAGCGTTAAGTGTGATTTCCTGCCTTACCGTGATTTTTTTCCGGGGGACTTCCGATGCAATCGCCTGTGTGGATGGGATAAGCAGCATCAAAGCCGCTGCAATGGCAAAAAGCGAAGTTTTTATTCTCACATCTTAGCCTCCTTTAAAGCGTTATGCTATATAGACGCTTTGGAAGCGTAATTGTTTCTTTGTTTGCTGAATATTTTTAAGACTGCCATGCGGTAAAACCGCATGGCGATTGTATTTTTTCGGGTTTATCTATTTTAAACTCCAAAAAAAGTATTGTTTGGCTTCAGCAAAGCGGTATATAATAGCACTATAATGGAAAAAAGGGGGGGCCCGTTGAGCAAGATTATAGAAGTGTCCAATCTTAACAAGTCATACGGCCATGTACATGCGGTTAAAGATTTGGACTTTTATGTTGAAAGCGGCAGGCTCTATGCTTTTCTTGGACCCAACGGCGCGGGGAAGACAACCACTATTGACATCATCTGCACTTTCTTGAAACCCGACAGCGGCACGGTTGTCATTGACAGCCATGTGTTGGGGGAAGAGGACGACGCCATCCGCCGCACGATAGGCGTCGTGTTTCAAGACGGGGTGCTGGATAACTTGCTTACAGTCCGGCAAAACCTCTCCTTACGCGGTGGGTTCTGCGGGTTGAAAGGTCGGGCGCTGGAGGACAGAATAAACGAAATCGCACGCATTATGGGCCTTGCGGAGATAATGAAGCGCCCCTACGGCAAGCTCTCCGGAGGGCAGAGACGGCGGTGTGACATTGCGCGGGCTCTATTAAACACGCCCAAGATACTCTTTCTTGACGAACCCACCACAGGGCTTGACCCCCAGACGAGAAAGAGCGTATGGGAGGTCATCAAAGCACTGCAAAAGGAAACGGGGATGTCCGTCTTTTTGACCACCCATTACATGGAGGAGGCGGACGGCGCGGACTACGTATTAATCATTGACGACGGCGAAATTGTTGCCAGAGGGACTCCCTCCCGGCTTAAGGAGGAGTACTCTGCGAACCGGCTTACCCTTGTGTGCATAGATATGGAAATGGTGACTTCTATACTGGGCGGGACGGGTCTGAAGTTTTTCGTCCAGGCGGACAGGGCGGTTGTCAGTATACCTTCGACCATGGAGGCCCTGCCGGTGCTGGAGCGGGTGAAGGATTATATTTCCGGGTTTGAAGTCAAGACAGGGGACATGGACGACACCTTCTTAGCCATAACGGGAAAGGAGATACGGGAATGATAAGCTTTGCCAGGAGAAATCTCCTTGTTTTCTTTAAGGACAGGGCATCCGTGTTCTTTTCGCTGCTGGCGGTGATCATAATAATCGGGCTGTACTTTATATTCCTGGGCGACATTTGGGTATCCTCCTTCGAAGGCATGAGCGGCGTTCGCTACCTGATGGACAGCTGG
The DNA here is from genome assembly GCA_050944015.1 of Oscillospiraceae bacterium. Lineage (GTDB taxonomy): Bacteria > Bacillota > Clostridia > Oscillospirales > Oscillospiraceae > DUOX01. Next base: position 19,762 of record JBMNQG010000031.1, on the reverse strand, counting down.
ATTATGGCAGGCGTGCTGTCGGTCATTTCCGTCACCGCCACCATGGGCGCCTTTGGCACGATGGTAGAGGACAAGGCCAGGAAGATAGCCAAGGATATCTATGTCTCCCCCCTCAGCAGGCGCGTCATAACAGGCGGCTACATATTCAGCTCGTTTGTGATTGGCATAATAATGAGTCTCGTTACCCTTGTACTTGCTGAATTGTACATTATTTTGAACGGTGGCAGGCTGCTGGGCTTTTCTTCGCTGCTCAAAGTGCTGGGGCTGATTGTATTCTCCACATTTTCGAATATGTCCCTTATACTGTTCATGGTATCTTTTTTTAGGAGCAGCAACGCCTTTGCCTCGGCAAGCACGGTTTTGGGCACTCTAATCGGTTTCTTGACGGGCATATACCTGCCCATCGGGCAGCTGCCTGTAGCCGTACAGTGGGTGATAAAACTGTTCCCGATTTCCCATTCGGCAGCACTGTTCCGGCAGGTTATGATGGGAGAAGCAATTTCCATAACCTTTGCAGGCGCACCTGCCGAAATGGAACAGTCCTTCACCGAGCTTATGGGCGTTATCTTTAAGTTCGGCGAAACCCAAATTACGCCCCTGATGAGTATTGGGTATTTGTTTATAGCTGCGGTCATATTCTACGTATTGGCGGGATTCAACCTTTCCCGAAAAGCTAAATAAAGCCCATCAGTAATAATTCGGAAAAAAGACATGGCCCCCGCCAGCTAGTTAATCAAAGGGCAAAGCACTGGCGTGCAGGGTTCATCACGCAATTGGAATATGGTATTTCAAACTCACGAATTCCGCTGGCGTATGGGGCAATATCGTACTGCTGGTAGTAGACCACTATGCCCCGGGGGGTGCAGTAGAAGCTGTTCTCGTTAAAGGTCTCGCGTATAAGTTCACGGTAATTTTCAAAGTATATGTCGGGATGTTTTGCTATCTGAGCCTCCACTTTCTTGAATATATAGTCTCTGCAATCGGGCGGGCACTGCACCAGCCTGCAGAGCTTTACCAGCCCGCATTTTTGCAGATTCCAGGTTTGTGACTGCCTTGCGGTGGAGCCGTGCGCCCCTCCCGTATATTCGTACTGATCCATATAAAGGCTAATAATGCAGGACTGGGAGTATGTTACCTCAAATTCCTGTATTACCTCAAATACTCTTATGGGGTATCCTTGCTCAACCGCCTCCTTGTACTGCTCTACGGCGAGGTTGAAAAGCTCTTCTTCCGCGCGTTTTTTGTATTCAAGAGCCTTGTTCCTGTAGAACTTGTTTACCACGGCTAGGCACATCTGGTATCGCGAGGCCCGGAACTCGGGATATTCTATTCTGTAGGTCAGCAGGGTTTGATCCTCGTACTTTAACTCGTCCTGAAGAACAATTTTACTGGCTGCGACAATGTTTGCTTCCAATAATATCACCTCATACCAGACTATGTGGCATTTCTGATCAGTGATTGTATTTTTATAGGTTTTTCAATTGTTAGAAATAAAAAGCGGACAAGATGAAAAAATATGTAAAGCGAAAAATTTGTATGGTACAATTGCCTCACAGTATTCGACAAAAATTTGAACTGAAGGAGGGGCGTTATGAGTAAGGAAATCAACAACAGGGAGTACAGGCAAAAGGTAATAAAGGATCTGATTGCTCAGCTTCATGCCGGAAAGACTGTGGACGAGGTTAAGCAGCAGTTCCAAGAAGCCTTTGAAGGCGTTTCCTCGTTTGAGATTTCGGCGGCGGAGCAGGCCTTAATTGCCGAGGGCGTACCTGTGGAAGAGGTCCAGAGGCTTTGCGATGTCCATGCGGCGGTTTTCAAAGGCTCCATTGAGGAACCAAAGGTGGACCTGACGCAGCTTCCTGGCCACCCGGTGAACACCCTCAAGGAGGAAAACAGCGCCCTTGAGGAGCTTATCGAAACCAGGATCAAGCCAAAACTGAAATCCCTGTCCGGCGACAAACTGGAGGGCCTGGCGGAGGATTTTGACCTGCTGGGCGAAATCGATATCCACTATCTCAAGAAGGAAAACCTGATGTTCCCCTACTTGGAGAAGTACGGCATTACTGCCCCTCCGAAAGTCATGTGGGGCGTGGACGATGAGATTCGCGGCCTTATTAAGGAAGTTTCCGCAATGCTTGAACAGGACGGCACGGACCTGCGGCTGCTGAAGGAAAAGGCTGAAACCGCAATCGAAAAGGTTACCGAGATGATTTACAAGGAAGAAAACATCCTGGTGTCGATGCTTGTGGAGCACCTGACCCAGGACGAATGGAAGAATATTGCCGACGAAAGCTACGATTTGGGCTTCTGCCTCATTGGAGACCCGCCCAGATGGGAGCCGCAAGGGGAAAAGCATCCGGTCGCCGGCGAGCCTGCGGCGGAAGAAGGTAGGATTTACCTACCCTCGGGCAGCTTCACGGTACGCGAACTTACGGCAATAATGAACACCCTGCCCTTTGACATCACCTTTGTGGACAAGAACGACGAGGTGAAATACTTCTCCCAGGGCGCCCACAGGTTCTTCCCCAGGACCACCGCGGTTTTGGGCCGCAAGGTCACAAACTGCCATCCGCCTGCCAGTATGCACATTGTTGAGGGCATCGTTTCGGATTTCAAGAGCGGCAGAAAGGACCATGAGGATTTCTGGATAAAAAAGGGCGACTATTACATTTATATTCGCTACTTTGCCGTTCGGGACGAGAAGGGCGAATATGCGGGCACAGTGGAGGTAACCCAAAACATCGCCCCCATTCAGAAGATTACCGGAGAAAAGCGCCTGGTGTCAGACTAAACATAAATAAAAAGCCTGGAGAGCATCAAAGGATGCTCTCCAGGCTTTTTTTATCGGAAGTCTGCTCAGGAACCAACGGGCAGCTCGCCGGAACGTATCAGATCCACAAATATTCTGGCAAGTTTCGGGTCGAACTGAGTCCCGGCGTTGTTCTCGATTTCCTCCGTTGCGTGCTCCACAGAAAAGGGGCTCCTGTAAGACCTGTTTGAGGTCATGGCGTCAAAGGCGTCTGCTATGGCCAGGCACCTGGCGGCAATGGGGATTTCCTCTCCGGCAATGCCCCGAGGGTAGCCCTTGCCGTCCCAGCGCTCGTGGTGGCCAATGGCGGCCGGGATCAGGTAGTCCATGGAAGGAAGATGGCGTATCATGTGGATGGAGTTGTTCACATGGCTCTTCATTATTTCAAACTCTTCCTCCGTTAAGTGGCCCCTTTTGGTGAGTATATGCTCGGGAACGCTTATTTTGCCGATGTCGTGAAGCAGGGCGGCCTCGTAGATTATGCGTATCTGGTCCGCGTTCAGGCCCGCCGCCGTGGCCAGAATGGAGGCATAGAGGGCCACATTCCGGCTGTGCCTGTAGGTGTAATGATCCTTGGCATCTATGGCGGCGGTAAGGGCGAAGATGGTGCTTGAATTGGCCTTATATGTACTGCTCATATTTGTGGCCTGCTCTACAATTTCCAGGGCCTTCTCGGATATTCTTTTGGAAACCGGAGTAACCCCTTTGAACATGGAAATCTTGTTCTTTCCGTTGCACTTCGAGCGGTACACCGCAAGGTCGGCGTTGTCCATAAGCTCCTTTGCGGAGGAAGCGGCATAGGGAGCGACGCAAATGCCGCCGCTTACCGTCAGCGGTTTGAGGTGGCTTCTCTCGGGAGTCTTGTTGATGTCCTCAATTCTCGCCTGGATTTCCCGGGCAAGCATATCCGTACGCCTGCCGTCATATCCCGGCAGAAGCACCGCAAACACCTTTCCGCCGCACCTGAAAACAGTGCCGGCGCTGCCTACACAGCGGGTGATAATCCGTGCAACCTTGCGCAGGGCTTCGTCGCCCTCTTTGGAACCGTAAAGGTGGTTGTAAAGCTTGAAGTCGTCCAAATCCAGATAGAGAAGAGCAAGGCTGCTGTTGCGGCAGGCTTCAAACTCCTCTTCGATTTTCTCCATGAAGCATCTGTAATTGTACACGCCGGTAAGACTGTCTGTTCGGGCTTCCTGGTAAATGCGCTCGTACAGGCTGGCGTTTTTCATGGCTATGGAGGCAATAGAACTGACAGCTGTGAGAAAACTGAGTTCGGAATTGGTAAATCCCAAGCCTTTATCCTTGTCCGCCAGCAGAATCAGCCCTATAACCTTGTCGTTGTCCCTGAGAGCTACCAGGCAGCCAAGCTCCAGAGAACGGAAAAGCTCCTTCTCAGACTCCCACATGGACAGGTACAGAGGCGTGGACTTAAACTCCCTGAGAATAAAATAGGGCTCCTCATGATTGTTGAAATAAGCAATGCAGGGGCTGTCCAGAGCAATGGAGAAGGAGAGGGGAGCAAGGGGTTTCGAGCTGTATTTCGCCACAAATCTCCTCTTTTCAGCCAGGCATATGTAAACTTCCTTGACAGGGATTTCGGACTTTATGACGTTAACAAGTTTCACCATAATGTCATGGGTGCTCAGGCTTTTTGAAACGGATTTGCTGAAATCGTTGAGAAGGCGTCCCTGCTGCTCCTCCCGGTTGAATATCCTGTCCAGAAGCTTTTTCAGCATGATTAATACTATGGCCATGGCGCCACTATAAAGGAGCATTACAATGGTGACCGCCACAGCGTCCCCCACATTGAGCAGGTCAGCAACAGTGTTTATGAGCGGGGTAACAAAGTATGACGACAGCAAAACGCAGATGACTGCCGATACCAACAGCAGCAGACTGCGAGATATTATCAGCCTCAGGCGGAACATGCGCTTCTGGTACATGGAGTACGTTATGAGAAGGGCGAAAACGATTCCGGACAGCGTGTCCCACGGAAAAACATTCCCGGGGCTTATCTGGAACATATTGCCGACCGCCATGACAATACAGCCCAATACTATCGATCTAAGCCCGGGTGTGTGAGAGCCTTTTTCTTTTATTAAGTTGAGGAAAATCTTAAGGATGGAAAAGACAATGCAGAGAAAGAAGGCCAGGGGTATTGCAATAGGCCAATTCATTTCATAAAGGTATACCGTGCCGCCGTTGACAATGGTCGGCTTCGGAGGCCCGAGGAAAATGCCCGTAGGCGTCAATATAAGTATGATGAGCGTGCCCACAGCCCAAACAGTTTTTAGGAAATAGCCCTTTACGTTGGCAAAGCTGTAGACAAAATAGTATATCAGAAAGGCCAGCGAGAACAGCGCGAGTAGTGAGACGTAATACCAGAATTCCATTCCGGGATAGACCTGCAGGCGCATGAGTATCGAGCCGCCGGTCCAAATAATGAAACCGCCGATCATTGTAATGAACGCCCGGATTTCCTGAGTTTTCTTGGCTGCCAGGAAGGTGATGAATATCAGGCAGTAGCAGCACAGAGCGGTAAGATTGACATACAGGTACTGGACTGAATTCACTCCGTGCTCACCTCCTCTTGGGGGGCAATCCTGAATTCTGCCTGATATTTCAAAAGCCTTGATATATCAGTAGCGCTCGGATTGATTTTAGGGAGCGGTCTCCCGAAGGAAGCCTTGTATCCAGCAATTGTGCCATACTTGAGTATGGTTATTCTCAAAGGTTCCATGCCCAGCAGTTTTTTTAGGTCGTGGTAATCGCTGTCAAAATACCTGAAATAGACGGACAGGTGCTCTGTCAAGACCTGTTTGGTAATGGCGTCAGACTCCTGGGACCTGGGAGGGAGTTCAATGTACATGTGCAGGAAGGGGAAACCTCTCTCGTCGAATTCCTTTTTGGCAAGCCAGTCGCCTATGTCCAGCTTTGAAAGGCGGATTACCTCGTTGATGGAAGATTCGGTGATTCGTGTGAATCCGGCTATATCAATGACGGTGGGTATACGGTCCAGGAACGTAAACCGCGGCAGCTTGCCGTTCCCGGCGGAAAGGCAGCGATACATATCCCCTATGCGGTAGCGCATGAAAGCGCCGCCGTGCAGCACGCTGATGACCAGCTCGTAGCTTTCGCCGGCCTCAACCTGGTCCATAAGGCAGGTTATGGGTGTGTATGACGGGTCCTCCAGGTTGCGCAGCATTTCGCTTTCGGGTATGAATTCGTAGAAGCAGGCGTCGGGGAAGAAAACCATGCCCCGCTGCTCCCAGGTTTCCACGGCAATGCAGGTGGACTCGGTGCCTGCTGCCAAATCAATGGGGGTGATGCCCCAGGCCTTTGCCAGGATTTCCTTGTAGCAGCCGGCGTCCGTGCCCGCGCTAATCATGCCCTTGAGGCGGAAGATGTCGCCGGGGGTGATGGGACGCCCGTCCCGGCGGCTTATGTATTTGGCTTTTAGGTATTTGGCGGCAATTATGGGATGAACTGTCTTTTTCTTGGAAACACCTGCACTTTTCCCGAAATTTTCGGTTATGTAGTTAGCTACGCTTCCGATGGCGAAAAAGTAGTCAATGCCGCCGTTCATGGCCATTTCGAAGCCCTTTTTTATCCGCTCGCTGAAGCTGCCGGAATTGGTATTGCCGTCCGGCAGCCAGTTAATGTCGATTTCCTCATTTAGCAGGGAGGGGATAAGGCCCGTGGCATAGGGCAGGGGAGCGCCGCCGTACAGGATACGGTCGCCTTTTTTGAAGGAGAAATCCCCATAGAACCGCCCGGATGCCAGCATGGCGGTGGCCACAAGATTGCGCTTGTATGTATTCAGCATGCTCCGGGTGTAGGGGGCAAGCTTTATTGGGCGCAGCCCGCCCTCCCAGGTAGTCTGTATCCAGACCACTGGTTCTCCTGGCAGCATATCTGCGCGTTTGGCCAGCAGAATCTCCGCGTAATCCGTATAGTCGGTGAGGGGGAATGTGGAGCGAAATTCCTCAACGTCTTTGGGCACATTGCCCTTTAATAGAGATTTGCCTAGGCCGCAATTGCACCAAAGCCGGAGCTGCTCGTCCATGAGACGATGCTGGATGTACATGTATTCGTCCATGGAAAGGTCTAGAAAACCGCAGTATTCCTTCCAAAGCTGCTCCTTGCTATTCTTTTTTAACTTATCCTGGAATCTCACCCGGCTAAATCCCCTTTTTCGTATTTTTAAAGGATTTGAGGCAGTGGGCTATGCTGTCAGCGTTGGGAATGAGAAATGGAACCCTTTTCCTGTATTCCCCGTAGCCGTCAAGAAGCCGGGGAAATACGACGATATCCTCAAAAAGGGCAAGAAGAATGTCCAAAACTATGTATGCAGCGGCGCTGTGTATGGAAAAGGCCGTGAAAACGGACAGGCATATGAAAAAGAGTGAAAGCCACAGCACGCCGGGATGGCGGCACAGGGAGTACATGCCCGCAGTGCACGTACTCCTCTTTTGGCCCGGTTTCATATACGCGTCGCTTACAGGTATGGCAAAAAACAGGGAATAAACCGTCAGCCCCAGAAAGGCAAGCGAGAAAAGGCTAAAGATTATTATAACTGGCAGGCTTGCCGTCCCTATATGGGAAAAGGCTTGAAAGCCGACGGATATGGTAAGCAGCAGGGCGCCCAATGGAAACAAAAACCTCAAGGTATTTTTCCTGAAAAATACATCGTTGAGGTCACTGAGAAAGAACAATATGAAAGAAAGGATCCCCAGAAAAAACATATAAGGCTCCCTATAAAGCGCTTTGCAATTAATAATGGTTAAATTAATATGTCGGTTTTAACAGTATAATACATTTATCAATTCAATTCAACAATAATCTTCAAACTTTTATAATATTTTAGTAAGGTTGACAATCAAAACCGGCCGTTTAATGCACTTTTTATAAACGGATTTATAAAAAATATGAATAAAGGCTGAATAAGCCTGCATATTCCCCTTTATCAGTGAATACTTAGTAAAACAATTTAAAAACGATCAGAATTGTACAGACGATTACTATAACCGGCTTTACAAAACTATTTTAATTTAATATAATTTTATCAGTGTTTTACAGAGCTTCCAGAAAAATGGAGGTGAGACTATTTATACCAAATTTCCCATTCATAAGAATTTCGGTTTTATAAAACCCTTTAAGCACCTTTTGTGCCTTGAGAACAGGCTTCTTATAGGGCCTGGCGGGCCCTTTGAGAATATCCCGCTCAATGATTCGTCCGCAATAAGGGGCCATAACCGCAAGGCAATAGACAGGCTGCTTTATGAGAACAAGGGGTTGACGAAAAACGAAATAGCCCAGCGGCTGTCCCTGAGCATGCCCACCGTCACCAGCATCTTGCAGGAAATGGAGAAAGACGGCATACTGGAGTGCTACCAGGAAAAAGAGGCGGCCACCGGAAGACCGCCGCTGAAATACTTGCTGAACAGAAAAGCCCATGCATGCACCGCCGTCCTAATAAGGGAAGACAGCTTCAAAATGCTGATATGCGATGTTCATGGCCGTAGCCTTTTTACAGAGACTTTTTTTCTGGCTTACGAAAACAGCGGCAAGTATTGGCAGGAAGTATGTGCTCTCATCTCCGAAAGCATGGACAAATGCGAAGTTGAGCTTAAAAAATCCATTGGGGTTAACATAATACTGCCGTGTCAGGTGAACCCCATGGACCAAACGGTAATCGACAGGCGGCGGGGCGCAAATTTCAGCTCGTTTAATGTGTACGAAATGGAGGAAACGCTGGAGATACCCGTTTATTTGAACAATTTTTACGAATCCGCCGCCTTCGAGCTGGGAAGCTCTGTAGCCCCCCACGGAAACTGTGTTTACCTTCACGTTTCGGATTTTATTCATAGCGTCTTCATAATGGGCGGCAGGATTTTCCGTCCCTGGGAGAGCGAGCTGGGCTCTGCCGGCCATATTGTGCTGGTGCCCCTGGGGAAAAAGTGCTGGTGCGGCAAGTACGGCTGCGCCGAGGCCTATTGCTCAACGGAGGTATTTAAGGAAAATTTTGGCGAGTGCATATCAGATTTTTTCAAGGACAGGATGAAGAACCTCAGGAAGCAGGCATTTTGGTACGAGTATCTCAGCCTGCTCGCCGTGCTCATCTCAAACCACTACAACGCTTTCAAAATGCCCGTTTATATTGGAGGCCAGCTTGCAGGACACCTTGACGAGGACGATTTGGAGCAGCTGAACACCATGGTTTGCAGCGCCACCGGAAGTCCCTACTGCCTTTATCTTGCCGGCGATGCCGAGGATCTGGCGATTTATGGAGCAATAAAAATCCTTTTGCACAACTTTAGATAACGGAGGTAAAGGAATGTCAAAAGTAAAAACCGTAAAAGGCCCCTGGCTTGTGGAGGAAAATATCTCCCTAAAGCAGCTGGTCATACACCCCGGCGCTGAAATCACGGCGCCTCCGGGTAAAAAGCTCACCATGACCATAGGGGGCGTTCCCATGGACATGCGCCCGGGCAGGTATACGGGCGACATTTTGATAACCGTCTCTGAGGAAATCCCCATTGAGTTTTACATGGGAGAACCCGTAAAGCTCAGGGCGGCCGTATGCCTGGAAAATCGAAGCTATGTGCCCCACAAGTCCGTGCCCGCTGCGGTAAGGAGCGGGAGTGTTGGCGGCGAAGTGGCGAAAGATATTTCCATCGTGTCAAAGGCAGAGGGCTTAACGGGGATATATGTTGGCGGCGACGGCGAATACGTTATCGAAAACGCAAGAATTGACCTGGAAGGCGACGGGGGAAATGATTTTGTGGGCTACGGCGCCGGGGTGGGCGCCTATGGCAACGTTAAGCTCACCGTGAACAATTCGGAGATTACCGTTAGAGGTGTGGCCCGCAACGCGGTTTTTTCCGGCGGCTATAGCGAAATCACCCTGAACAATGTCACCGTCCGCGCGTACGAAGGTGTGTTGCCCCACGATTATCAGGACACCATCATTCCAGGCCAGATGAAGTGCGTACCTTGGATGCTGGGGCTTCGTGGCAACTGCCGCGCCACGAACCTTGCCGATTACAGCACCGCCCGCTGGAACAACTGCAAATTGTATTCCGAAGGTTGGGGAGTGATGTCCACGGACGCGGTGGACGTGTGCCGCATGTACGTGAAGGACAGCCATATAGAAATTACCGACAACAGCGGATACGGGGCCTTTTCCATTGGGGACTGCCACGACTATTTTGACAATTGCACCTTTAAGGTTCCCGACTACGCTCTCATCATGGCAAACGACAACGCCTGCGGGACGTTCGACAACGGCTGCGTAATTGAGTCCGGTCGCTTCGGCGTAATGTGCTTCAACAACACCGGAAAGCTCTTTATCAATAATTCCACCTTTAACACTCAAAAGACCACCGTACTGGTAAAGGGCTGCGCGCCGCAGATTAATATGGACGGGGCGAAGCTCAACCCCGGAAACGGTAAGATACTCCAGTTCTTCAACAGTGACGACCCAGGCAATCCCCAGGGCTATTATATTGACCCGGTTGAAGAGGACAAGCCGGACCCCAGCCACGACACTGCGTCCTGCCGCGAGGGGATCGATGTTATTGCCAAATTCTCCAATATGGAAATAGCAGGCGATTTCTATAACGGATATACCGTCGTTAAGGGCGACACAGGCCCTCCCATGGAGATGCCCCCCATGCCGCCCATGGGAGGAGAGCCTCCCGGAGATCCCCCCGCGCCTCCCTATGAGGGAGCAAGAAACCTCTGCCTCAGCTTCTTAAATACGAAGGTGGAAGGTATCATATCCGCTTCAAAAAGCCGCCACAGGGTGGAAAAAGTAAGCCAGGACAACTGCGAGGAGCTGGGCGAAATTACCGACACTCCATGCGAGGCAATAAACAACGGCGTAAATGTAAGCATGGACGCCAGCTCAAAATGGACAGTCACAGGAACCTCATACATAACCTGCCTTGAATTGGCTGAGGGCGCCCAGGTGACAGCTCCCAAGGGCAAAAGCTTGAAAATGACCGTGGACGGGGTGGAGACACCCATCAAGGCTGGCTCGTATAAGGGCAAAATTACCCTTCTAGTGGAATAATCAGGCATAGAAAAACAGTGCTGAATCGTTTCCATACGTTCAGCACTGTTTTTTCTATGAATAATAGGTCTTATATCTGGCTTGCCGCGTCAAAGGCGCTGCGGGTGCAGATGCGGACGTTCTTGGCAACCTTGCAGTCTCCCAGTCTGAAGAAGAAGGGGGCACAGTCTCTAAAGGATTCCGCCAAATCGGCCCTGGCGCGCATACCGGCGCTGAACACCACGGTGTCCGCTTCAACAAAATGCTCGTTGCCGTCTTTGTCCAGATAGCCTACGGCATTTTCAGTGATGCGGCTGCACTTTGAATTCACCAGAACCTTGCAGTGCTTTGGCACCAGGTCGTTTAAGGCCAGATAGGGCGCGTAGCAGGAGTCGGGGGCCAGCTCGCTTCTCATTTCAAGAACGGTGACATCCTTTCCGCCCTCCATGGCAAGGTACAGGGCAGTCTCGCAGCCCACCTCGCCGCCGCCGATAACGACAATCTTTTGGCCGAGCCTGTCAAGATTGCCGAAGCACTCCTCCGCCGTGACAACATTGGGATTGTTGGCGCCTGGGATGGGGAGTATGATGGGGTCGCTGCCAACGGCGGCAAACACCACGTCCGGGGCCTCCGCCTTAATCATTTCGGGAGTGGCCTCCACACCCAGCCTGACCTTGACTCCCAGTTTTTTGATCATGTTTAGCTGGTAATTTAGGAATTTGTTCAGGTCGTACTTGAAGCCAACGTGCTCTGAGAACACAATCTTGCCGCCCAGCCTGTCATTTTTCTCGTAAATAGTGACATCGTGACCCCGCTGTGCCGCATAAATGGCTCCAGCCATGCCTGCGGGGCCGCCGCCGATGACGGCCACTTTCTTGGGAGTGGTTGCGGGAGGGATAAACTGGTTCAATATGTACTCTCGGCCCACGGTGGGGTTGACGCTGCATGCAAACTCCTGCTCGGTGTCATAGGCCAGGCAGTAGAAGCACTTGATGCAGGGGATAATCTCATCCGCGCGGCCTTCCAGGGCCTTCCTGACGCAGCCGGCGTCGGCTATGGTGCCTCTGGCCATGGCCACAATGTCCGCCTTGCCGGAGGCCAGAACCTCCTCAATAAGGTCCGGGGACTGGAAAGCGCCCAGGGTCAGGACGGGGATGGAAATGCCCGCTTTTTTGACGGCCTCGGCAAATTCCACGTTGCAGCCGGGCTTGTAGAACTCTACGGGATGCATACGCGTCTGAGTTACGTCTTCCATCACCGTTCCGCAGGAGATATGGGCAATGTCTATCTTGTCCTCTATCATGCGCAGGAACTGAACGCAGTCCTGGACTTCTCCGCCGCCTTCCACCAGCTCGGAGGCGCTGACGCGGACTTCAATGGGCACATAGGGGCCTATTTTTTCGCGGATTTTATCAATAATCATAATGGGGAACCTGGCCCTGTTTTCCGCACTGCCGCCGAATTCGTCGGTGCGGCGGTTGTACTTGGGGGAGAGGAACTGGGCCGGGAATACCCCGTGACCGAAGTGCAGCATTATCATATCAAAGCCAACCTTGACGGCGTTGGCGGCCGCATCGGCGTAATCGTCCGCCATGCGCTCCAGCTCCTCCCTGGGAATCATGGGCAGGTATTCGCCGAGCTCCTCGTCGTACTCGCCGTTGACGGAACACATGATTTTGTTGCCGTTCTCGTCAAAAGCGTGACGGGTAAAGGCCAAAAGCTCCAGGGAAATGCGGGCGTCGAAGAAATGAACGGCGCTGGTGAGCCGGTACCAGTAATTGTGGTAGCGCTCGTTGTAGATGTCAGGGTCGCTGTGGATGGGATTGTCCAGGTCAAGCCTGTCGACGTTCTGGCAGGAAAATGTTATGCAGGCGGCTCCGCCCCGGGCCTTCTCCCGGTAATGGGCTATAACAGCCTCGGTGGGGTAGGGTTCTCCCGCCGATAGGAGGTGCGTTCCTGTGGGGGCTGTCCAAATGCGGTTTTTAAACACCATTTTTCCCTTGCCGATGGTTATGGGGCTGAAAATATGAGGATACTTTTTGTGCATTCTTATCGCTCCTTCTGTATTTTAGCAGGGTTTTGCGACTGATTGTTTCAGGATTTACGAAAATATTATATCAATTATCCGGAATACTTCAATATTTTGCTGCCAATGTGAAATGCGCGTACCAAAATGCAAAAATAAATTAAAATCTCTTGAAAACTCTTGACATATGAAGGATACTTTGATAAAATCTCATGGCGCTCCAAAGACAGCAGGCTGCGAAAGCGGAAGTCCTGCCGAGGACGGCACCTAAATTTTATTATTTAGCTGCTTACTGTCCCCGTGTGTCTGAGCGCGGGGTTTTTTATTTGGGCGCGATTAACTACCCACGGAGGTGAAAGGAATGCCAAACGCGAAGGTTCTCAGCGAAAAGCAGGCTGTGGTCAGTGCTCTTGCAGAGCGCATCCGCAATGCCAGCTCGGGCGTTTTTGTGGACTACAAGGGCATCAACGTGGCACAGGATACGGAGCTTAGAAATGAGCTGCGCAAGAACAACGTTGACTATTCCGTAGTCAAAAACACCCTGACCCGGTTTGCAGTACAGCAGGTGGGATATCAGGAGCTTGAGTCCATACTGAACGGGACTACATCTCTTGCCACCACTACGGATGACCCCATCGCACCTATCCGTATCATCAGCGAATACTCAAAAAAGATGAACGGCATGTTTACCATCAAAGCGGGTTTCATGGAAGGGCGCATCCTTACCATGGATGAAATCAAGCAAATAGCCGCCCTGCCCGGCAGGGAAGCTCTCTATGCCAAAGCCCTCGGTACCCTGCTTGCACCCATTACAAGCCTGGCCGTTGTTCTTGGCCAGATTCTCGAACAGAAGGGCGGCTCATTGAACGCCCAGCCCGAAGCCGCCGCCGAATAATGCGGGGCGTAAAATCAGATTAATAGGAGGAAATAACAATGGCTAGCGAAAAAGTCACAGCTCTGATTGAAGAAGTTAAGTCCCTCACAGTCCTTGAACTGGCCGAGCTGGTTCACGCTCTTGAGGAGGAGTTTGGAGTATCCGCAGCTGCAGTTGCTGCTCCCGCCGCTGCCGGTGCAGCCGCTGCTCCCGCTGTAGAGGAGAAGACCGAGTTTGACGTCATAATGACCAGCTTCGGTGCCGAGAAGATTAAGGTTATTAAGGAAATCCGCGGCATTACCGGACTCGGCCTGGCTGAGGCCAAGGCTCTGGTGGAGGGCGTGCCCGCCAAGGTCAAGGAGCAGGTTTCCAAGGAAGAGGCCGAGGAAATCAAGTCAAAGCTGGAAGCCGTTGGCGCCACAGTGGAGCTCAAATAAAAGCGGTAAATCAGATAGCGGGAACAGTCGGAGACTGTTCCCGCTTATTTTATAATTAAAAATATTTTTTAATTCTGTCGTCTACTTTATTTGGATCGGCGGTGGCGCTGATAGTAAATTTAACGTTTTCCTTTTTTCCGAATTCAGACAGCCAGTCCAGCAAATCGGCCACTTTATCGCTGGAGGTGTCGTCCAATATTTTATAAAAGTTGTCAATGAATATATGGGTTATGTCGTAGTTGCCCGCATGCAGACCGCATATAAAACCCTTGAAAAGCTCGTTTGACGAGATGTTATAGTCGCTGGTGTGGATGAGCCGGACAGTGTACGGAATATCATAGGTCAGGTTCTTGTCCTTTTCAATGCATACGATATCGCCGTGTTCCTCTTCGACCGCCTGATTAATTAGTTTCACCAGAGTTTTGGTTTTCCCGGAGCCCTTCAGACCCATAATAACCTTGACCAATTTGAATCACACTCCTTATGTAATGATGAAGCGGTGCTATGTCTTTCCATGATACCATCATTTTACTGATACTGCAACACATGTATGATTATATTTTGTAAATCAGGTCAAGCGTTATTTTTCGGGCCTTCCAAGCAGCTTAAACATGCTGCTCTTATAGGCTTCCACTCCAGGCTGGTCAAAGGGATTCACGCCGGAAATATAGCCTGATATGGCGCAGGCCAGTTCAAAGAAACAGACCAAGGCGGCAAAGCCCTCTTCGTTTTTGGAGGGAACTTCAACGGTTATATTGGGCACGCCTCCGGCAATATGGGCGGATTTCACGGCTTGGGCCACAGTGCGGCACACAGCGCCGAAATCGCGGCCTGCCAGGTAGTTGAGCCCGTCGGCATCGCCCAGCTCAAAGGGGATTTTATATTCGGTATTGAAGTTCTGAAAGTTCACCACAGTCTCCATTAGCCTGCGGGGGCCGTCCTGTATATACTGGCCCATGGAATGGAGGTCGGCGGTGAATTCCGTAGAGGCGGGGAATATGCCAATGCCGTTTTTGCCCTCGCTTTCCCCGAACAGCTGTTTCCACCACTCAGCCATATAGCGGAAGGAGGGGTCGTAGCATGTAAGTATCTCTATGTCCTTACCCTGGCGGTACAGGTGCTGCCGGGCGGCGGCGTACTGCCAGGCGGGGTTTTCAGGCGAGCGCAGGTCCAGGCCGTGAAATTCCTCAATGGCGGAATGGACCACTCTGAGTATGTCAATACCGGCAACCGCCATGGGCAGCAGCCCCACGGCGGACAGGACGCTGTATCGTCCTCCCACGTCGTCCGGGATTTCAAAAGTCTCGTAGCCCTCGGCGTCTGCAATTTTTTTAAGGACGCCCCGGCTCCTGTCGGTGGTGACGAATATTCTTTTTCTCGCCCCGGAAGCGCCGTATTTCTTCACAATAAGCTCTTTGAAGACGCGGAAAGCCAGGGCGGACTCCAGGGTGGTGCCCGACTTGGATATGACGTTTATGGAGAAATCGCGGTCGCCTATTAGCTGAATGGTTTCCGCAAGAGCGTCGGGAGACAGGCCGTTGCCAACAAAATAGATGTCGGGGGTGTTCTTTTCCTTCAGGTTGTAGTTGGGCGAGGATAAAAGCTCAACCGCCGCCCTTGCGCCCAGATAGGAACCGCCGATGCCGATAACAACCAGGACATCGGAATGGTTTCGTATCTTGTCGGCGGCGGAAAGTATGGCTTTCAGTTCGCCGTTTTTTATCCTGTGGGGAAGTTCCAGCCAGCCAGAAAACTCGCTTCCTGCACCAGAACCGTCGCACAGAGTTCTGTGGGCGGATGCCGCTGCGGCGTAGTCAGGTCCGGATTGATCGAAAAAATCATGGGCTCCTGACAAATCCACCTTGACCATTTAATTTCCCTCCGAATCAGTAGTTAGCTTATTTTACACCATTCTTGCAGGATTTACAACAAGAATATTTAGAAAGTGGGGGAAATGAGCGTCGAAAATAGGCGAATTTTATAAAAAATGGGGGATACATCCCGAAATTTCGCGGCAATAGACAATAATACATACTGGCTGGCTGGCTGCAATAATCAATGTTTTATTCGCCTGACATCATATTCAGCAATCCTTTGAATATCTGCCAGCGGCTGAGTTTCTCCACGCTGTCACCTGCAACTATGGGTACCTCCGCCAGGAGTTTTCCGTTCATGGTGACGGTAAGGGTGCCCAGGGGCTGGCCTTTTTCCACCGGGGCCTTGACGCTTTTGCACAGGTCCAGGGAGTATTCCAGGTTTGAAAGCTCCGACTTCTTGACCAGCGCCGTTTCATTGCCCTCATATATCGGCTGCACGGAGTTCACCAGACCCAGCTCAACATATACCGGCGGCAGGGCCTCGGTCATCCGCAGGGAGGCCAGAGTGTAGTTGGCAAAGGCGTAATTGAGGAGCGTTTTGGCGCTTTCAAAACGTTCCGTTGACGTGGAGCCGTGCATGACTACGGCAATATACTCCACTCCGTCCCTCTCCGCAGTGGCCGAAAGGCAGTGCATGGCCTTGGAAGTAAAGCCGGTTTTCAGGCCCGTGGTCCCCTTATAAAAGCGGACGAGCTTGTTGGTGTTGGTGAGGCCGAACTCGCCGTTGCGGACAGTGTCCATCCAGATGGTGGTGTATTTTTTTATCATATCGTGGGATATGAGTTCACGGGACATGAGAGCCACGTCGTAGGCTGTGGTGTAGTGGGAGGAGTTGTCAATAAGCCCGGTGCAGTTTGTAAAGTGCGTATTTTTCATGCCCAGCTCAGCCGCCCTCTGGTTCATCTGGGCAGCAAAGGTCTCCTCGGAGCCGGCGATATGCTCCGCCAGGGCAACCGAGCAGTCATTGGCAGAGGAGATTGCAACGCACTTGAGCATGTCTTCCACCGACATCTGCTCCCCCTCTTCCAGCCATATTTGTGCGCCACCCATGCTGGCGGCATGGGCGCTGGCAGTCACCATGTCGTCCAGGGACAGGTTGCCCTTTTCAATTTCCTCCACCACCAGAAGAAGGGTCATTATTTTTGTTATGCTGGCAGGTGAAAGCTTCTCGTGGGGTTTTTTTGCGTAAATGACTTCTCCTGTGCTCTTTTCCATAAGGACCGCTGAGGGCACGGGTATGGTGATGGCGTCTTCTGGCAGGGTCTCAATGGCAAGGGCCGGACCGCATAAAAGGGCAATAAATAATAAAAAGGCAATGATTCTTTTCATGGCATGCCTCCGAACACATTTTTCTGGTGTAAGCATATGGAGCTTGCGGGAGAAATATGCAAATGCGGAGAAAAAGCGGCAAAACTAATGTCCAAGCCACCGGAAACTCCTTTTTTCGGCGGGAAAAAGCGGCTGTCAAGAGAAAAATGGCTGGTTGCATTTTTTGCAATGGTGAAAACTTTATGTTTAAAGCCGTTATGGTTTATTCATCGCCATATGAATATTGCTTCCAAAAGCGCCCGTTCATAAATCCTTGAAAATCAAGGTTTTGCACATTTTCAACATAGTTTTCAACATCAATGTTAACAACAAAATACCCTAAAATATTCAATTTAACTTTACATAACAACAAAATACCTCTAGTTTTTGGTGTTTTCGACGGAAAAATTAGCACTTGACAATTGGGCATCGAACGGTTATAATACGCGCCAAATATACGCTAATCCGATGACCGAGAATAGTACTTCCGTTTGTTGTCAGTTTCAGAGAGCCGCTGATGGTGGGAATGCGGTACTGGGGGCGGAAGGAATGGACTCGGGAGGGCGAACCGAAAGGCCGCTGCCGAGTAGGGGAGACGGGCTGACCTGCCGTTATCACTGGTCACCGCATGATAGTGCGGGCTGAGTGGGCGCAGCAGCGTCAAGCCGGGTGGCACCGCAGGAGTATATATGCTCTTGTCCCTGCAGATCAGAATGCAGAGGCAAGGGCTTTTTTTGTACCTAAAACTTTATGAGGAGGAAAAACCATGAGCAGTCACGTACCTTACAAGATTTACATCACCGAAAACGATATGCCCAGGTTTTGGCTGAATCTCCAGGCGTTTTTACAGGAGCCCCTCGACCCCATGCTGAACCCGCAGACAGGAAAACCGGTGGCCGCCGAGGAGCTCTGCCAGGTGTTTTGCGAGGAATGCGTAAAACAGGAACTGAACACCACCGACAAGCTTATTGAAATTCCCGAACCGGTTTTAAATTTCTACAAGATGTACCGCCCATCCCCTGTGGTCAGGGCCTACAATCTGGAGAGAGCGCTGGACACTCCGGCGGAAATCTATTACAAGTTTGAGGGAACCAATACCTCCGGCAGCCACAAGCTGAATTCGGCAATAGCCCAGGTGTATTTTGCCAAGGAGCAGGGCCTTACTTCCGTTACCACGGAGACGGGGGCAGGACAGTGGGGAACGGCCCTGTCCATGGCCGCGGCCTTCTATGGATTGGACCTGACCGTATACATGGTGAAGGTCTCCGCCCAGCAGAAACCCTACCGGAAAGTGATAATGGAGACATACGGGGCCAACGTAATACCCTCGCCGTCAGAGACCACCCAGGTGGGGCGCAGTATTTTGGAGAAAGACCCTGAAACAGGTGGCAGCCTGGGCTGCGCCATTTCCGAGGCCATAGAGGTGTCCATGAAATCAGACAAGTGCAGATATGTGCTGGGCAGCGTCATGAACCACGTGCTGCTCCACCAAAGCATAATAGGGCTGGAGGCGAAGATAGCCCTGGACAGGTATAACGTGACCCCCGACATCATTATCGGATGCGCCGGCGGCGGCTCCAACCTGGGCGGGCTTATAGCCCCTTATATGGCCGAGCGGCTGGAGGGAAGGAACAACATCGAATTTGTGGCAGTGGAGCCCGCCAGCTGCCCGACCCTCACCAGGGGGCGCTACGCCTATGATTTTGGCGACACGGGGCGGACTACGCCGCTTGTGAAAATGTACACCCTGGGAAGCGGCTTCATGCCCTCGCCCAATCATGCGGGAGGACTGCGGTACCACGGCATGAGTCCCATAGTTTCAAGGCTGGTCTACGACGGTTATATTAAGCCTAGGGCAATTAAGCAGACCGACGTGTTTAAGGCGGCCACCACCTTCTGCCGCTGCGAAGGCACGCTGCCCGCCCCGGAGAGCAGCCACGCCATACATGTGGCCATTGAGGAGGCCCTCAAATGCCGCGAGAACGGGGAGAGGAAGAAGATTCTCTTCGGCCTCACCGGCACGGGTTATTTTGACCTGGCCGCATATAAAGAGTACAGGGAGGGAACCATGGCCGACTATATCCCCACGGATGAGGACCTGGAACGGGGTTTTGCCACTTTGCCTGCGGCCGGGAAGTAAAACAAATGTAAACCGCCCAGCGAAGACTCGCTGGGCGGTTTAAGCTTCAGTACCGAAGTATTTAGTTTTGGGAACAGCATTACATCATACTATTTCCCGATACATGGCCGGAGCGTCCGACTTGGTGGCGTGTTCGTTAACAGACAACACTTCCACTTTTAAGGTGCGCTGGCCAAAGGCCACCTCCAGCACATCACCAACTTTGACTTCGTAAGAGGCTTTGGCCGGTTTTCCG
>JBMNQG010000030.1:0-24862 GCA_050944015.1 Oscillospiraceae bacterium | reverse complement strand
GGAAGGCAAGACCGGTGCTAAATAAAGGGAGGTGTGCCTAAATGATTAACAGACCTGATACAAGAACTCAGCGCGATAAGCGCCATAAGAGAGTCCGTGCGAAGATATCCGGCACGCCCGAAAAACCTAGACTCTGCGTTTTTAGAAGTCTCAACCACATTTACGCTCAGATAATCGACGACGTAAACGTCCGCACCCTTGTGGCTGCATCCAGCGTTGAGAAGGACTTTGGAGAATACGGCGGCAACTGCGAAGCTGCCAGGAAAGTCGGCAAACTTGTAGCCCAGAGGGCTGTGGAAAAAGGCATCGAGAAAGTGGTCTTTGACCGTGGCGGCTATATATATCACGGCCGTGTCAAGGCATTGGCCGAGGGCGCCCGTGAGGGCGGCCTGAAGTTTTAGCCGGGGAGGAGGAAACAAATATGGCTTACAACAGTAACAGAGACAACAGACGTGGCGATGAGTCCCAGCCTGAGTTCACCGAAAAGGTGGTTTCCTTAAACCGCGTATCAAAGACCGTAAAGGGCGGCCGTATCTTCAAGTTTTCCGCACTTTGCGTGGTAGGCGACGGCAAAGGCCGCGTGGGCTTCGGCCTTGGCAAGGCGGGCGAAGTGTCCGAGGCTATCCGCAAGGGCATAGAGGACGCCAAGAAGAACATCACAACCGTTACCCTGTCAGGGAACACCATTCCCCACGAGGTTATTGGCGAATTCGGAGCCGGAAAGGTGCTCCTCAAGCCCGCTGCACCCGGTACCGGCGTTATCGCCGGCGGCCCTGTCCGTGCAGTTGTTGAGGCAGCCGGAATCAAGGACGTCAGAGCCAAGAGCCTGCGTTCCAACAATCCCCAGAACGTTGTTGCGGCAACAATGGTAGCTCTCCGCTCTCTGCGGGATGCCCAACAGGTTGCAGCTATCAGGGGCAAATCACCTGAAGAGATACTAGGTTAGGAGGGAAAGCAATGGCAAACCTCAGAATAAAGCTCGTAAAGAGCTTGACAGGCAGATTGGATAAACACATTGCCACTGCCCACTCTCTCGGACTTTATAAAATCGGGAACGAGACCGTTCAGCCCGATAATCCCCAGACAAGAGGCAAGATAGCTCAAATTGGCTATTTGCTGGACGTCACAAAGGAATAAGGAGGTGCACATCATGACTTTACATGAGCTTCATCCCGCTGCCGGCTCCACAAAAGTGGCCAAGCGCAAGGGCAGAGGACATGGCACCGGCAACGGAAAAACCGCAGGACGCGGCCACAAGGGTCAGAAGGCCCGCAGCGGCGGCGGAGTGCGCCCCGGCTTTGAAGGCGGCCAGATGCCTTTGGCCCGCCGTGTTCCCAAGAGAGGCTTCAACAACATTTTCGCAAAGCCTCTGGAGATAGTAAACATCTCCCAGTTGGAGAGATTTGAAGACGGAGCGGTAGTTGGAGTACAGGAGCTGCTTGATGCTAAGGTGCTCTCCAAGTGTGTCTACGGCGTGAAAATTCTGGGCAACGGCGAACTTACCAAGAAGTTGACTGTAAGAGCTTCTGCCTTCTCCGAAACTGCGAAACAAAAAATTGAGGCGGCAGGCGGAAAGGCAGAGGTGGTGTAAAGTGCTTCAAACTATTCGTAACGCATGGAAGATAGAAGAGCTGCGTAGAAAGATGCTTTTTACGCTGTTCATATTGTTGCTTTACCGTTTAGGTAACTCCGTACCCGTGCCCTATGTTGATATAGACCTTTTAAGCTCGTATTTTGCATCTTTGCAGAATACTGTGCTGGGCCTGTACAATATAATGTCGGGAGGAGCATTCTCCACTGCGACGATATTTGCACTTTCCATCCAGCCGTATATTAACGCATCCATCATCATACAGCTGCTTTGCATAGCAATCCCCGCCCTGGAGCGTCTGCAGAAGGAAGGCGGGGAGGAAGGCAAAAAGAAACTTGCCAGCATTACACGCTATTCCACTGTGGGCATTGGCCTGCTTCAGGGTCTTGCCTACTACCTGCTGATAAGAAACAACAACCTGTTGTCAGAAAGCGGCGTGTGGCAGGGCATAGTCATTGTCATGACCTTTACTGCAGGCAGCGCCCTTCTCATGTGGATGGGCGAGCAGATTACCGAGTTTGGAATCGGAAACGGCATTTCCATTATCCTTTTTGCCAGCATAGTTTCACGCTTTCCCCGTTCACTCATCACCATGTTCTCCAACCTTGCAGCCGGCACTCTCAGCTGGTATGTGCTTGTCCTGATACTGCTGGGTGCCCTAGCGATAATTGTACTGATAGTGGTTGTGGACAATGCTGAGAGGCGGATACCCGTTCAGTACTCCAAGCGTGTGGTGGGCCGGAAGATGTACGGCGGCCAGAGCACTCACCTTCCCATGAAGGTGAACATGTCCGGCGTCATGCCCGTCATCTTTGCCCAGTCTATAGCCTCGCTGCCCGCCACCATTGCGGCATTCTTTGCAATGCCGAAAGAGGGTACATTCTGGTATTCCTTCCTGAAGGCGGTTGACACTAACTCCTGGCTGTATGCAATCATATACTTCCTGCTGATACTGTTTTTCAGCTTTTTCTATGCAACAGTCCAGTTCAATCCTATTGAGATAGCTAACAACCTAAAGAAGAACGGCGGGTTCATACCCGGTTTCCGGGCAGGAAAACCCACCAGCGATTTCATTCAGAAAGTGCTAAACAAAATCACTCTTTTCGGAGCCATTTATCTGGGTATAATTGCAGTGACGCCAATTCTTATAAGCATGTTCAGCACGCAGGCCAGTAACAGCGGCATCTCCCTGGGCGGAACATCCATCATAATCGTTGTCGGCGTTGCCCTGGAGAGCGTGACGGCCCTTGAATCTCAGATGCTTATGCGTCACTACAAGGGTTTCCTTGAATAGGACGGAGGGTAAAATGAAGCTTGTACTTTTAGGCGCCCCCGGTGCTGGAAAGGGCACTCAGGCCGAGATACTCAGCCGTCTGTGCTCCATACCCACCATATCTACAGGGAACATCCTCAGGGCAGCCATGAAAAACGGCACACCCATAGGCCTTAAGGCTAAAGAATATGTAGAAAGCGGCAAGCTTGTCCCCGACGATGTCATTATTGGCATCGTTCGGGAACGGCTGGCTGAGCCTGACTGCCAGAACGGGTTTATCCTTGACGGCGTGCCTCGGACCATACCCCAGGCCCAGGCGCTGGAGGATGAGGGCGTTGAAATTGATACAGCCCTGTCCATTGAAATAAGCTACGAGGAGATAATCCAGCGCATGTCAGGCAGGCGCACCTGCTCATCCTGCGGTGCAACCTTCCATGTCGTATCCAATCCACCTAAAGTCCAGGGCATCTGTGATGTTTGCGGCGGCGAGCTTTTAATAAGAAAAGACGACGCACCGGAAACCGTCAGAGCCCGGCTGGAGGTATATCATGCCGAGACCGAACCTGTTAAGGAGTTTTACAGGAGTCGAGGCAAATTAGTCTCCGTGGAAAACCAGCCCACAATCGAGGCTACCACGGAAGTTATAAAGAAAGCTCTGGGACTATGAGCGTAATACGTATCAAGTCTCAACGGGAAATAGAGCTGATGCGCCAGGCGGGTAAAATTGCCGCGGCTGCCCGAAGCTTGGCTCGGGAATTGGCTACCCCCGGCGTGACAACAGAAGAAATTAATAAGGAAATTCACCAGTTCATCACCAAATCAGGCGCTGTCCCGTCATTTTTAAACTACGGGGGATTTCCCGCCAGCGTCTGCATTTCGGTAAACGATGAGGTCATCCACGGTATCCCCGGCAAGCGTTGTATAAAAAACGGGGACATTGTCAGTCTGGACGTGGGAGCCAAATACAAAGGCTACCACGGCGACTGTGCAGGTTCCTTCATAGCGGGTGAAGGCTCTCAGGAGGCAAAGCGCCTGATTGAAGTAACTCGCCAAAGCTTTTTTGAAGGCATCAAATATGCGCGTCAGGGCTATCGTGTCTCCGATATTTCCCGGGCCATCCAGGAATACGTCGAATCCCACGGATTTTCTCTGGTTCAGGATTTTGTGGGGCACGGTATAGGAGAAGATCTCCATGAAGCTCCCGAAGTCCCCAACTATGTCATACCCGGTTGTCGCGGACCGAGGCTGGTTAAGGGAATGACGCTGGCAATAGAACCTATGGTTAATGCCGGCGGTGTAGCAATCAGAGTTTTGGGAGATAATTGGACAGTAGTCACAGCCGACGGAAGTCTTTCAGCTCACTACGAGAATACTGTGTTAATAACAGACGGTGAGCCGGAAATACTGACCATGGCAGAGGACTTGTGATGGACGAAATCCGTTTATCCGACATTGTTGTATCTCAAGCAGGGCGTGACAGCGGCAAGCTGTATATTGTCCTGGCTGTCGAAGGCAATTACGCTCTTCTGGCCGACGGCAAGAACAGAAGGCTCCAAAAGCCGAAGAGGAAGAATATTAAACATCTAAAACTTTGTGCAAGGGGCAGTTCTCCGGTGGCGGAGAAAATAGTCGGCGGACAGATTACCGACAGTGCAATAAGAAGATTGCTTGCTATCCATCGCAGTGAGACCAAATTAACCGAGGAGGGAAGAGAGCGTGTCTAAAGATGACGTAATCGAACTTGAAGGTACGGTTGTTGAGGCCCTACCCAACACCATGTTTCATGTTGACATTGGCAATGGCCATACCATCTTGGCTCATATTTCCGGCAAGCTCCGGATGAACTTTATCAGGATCCTCCCCGGAGATAAGGTCACGGTACAGATGTCACCCTATGACCTGACGCGTGGCAGGATCACTTGGAGAAGCAAATGATTATTTATAGTGGTTGCGGAAACCCGGCACCACCTTTATACCAAACTGATTACGCAAGAACCCCCATATCCCGGCGTGTTCGCCGCCGGAGCATATCATATATTTATATTTCTTGCAGCGAAATGAAAGGAAGGTTCTAAATGAAAGTGAGACCGTCCGTAAAGCCCATGTGCGAGAAGTGCAAGGTTATCAAGCGCAAGGGCAAGGTAAGGGTAATTTGTGAAAACCCCAAGCACAAGCAGAGACAAGGCTAATACGAAAGGAATGATTGACAAATATGGCACGTATCGCCGGCGTTGACCTGCCAAAGGACAAGAGGATAGAGATTGGCCTCACCTATATCTTTGGTATAGGCAGATCCAGCGCAAAAAAGATTCTCGAACAGACCGGAATCAATCCTAACACCAGAGTAAAGGACCTCACCGATGAAGAGGAAGCCAAGCTCCGTGAGTGCATAGAGCATCAATACATTGTGGAGGGCGATCTGCGGCGCAGAGTGGCTCTCGATATTAAGCGCATCACCGAGATCGGCAGCTATCGCGGTCTGCGCCACCGTCGTGGCTTACCTGTCAGAGGCCAGAGAACAAAAACCAATGCTCGGACCCGCAAGGGGCCTAAGCGTACTATTGCCAATAAGAAGAAGTAAGGGAGGAAAAGTTAATGGCAGCACCCAAGGGTAAAAGAACCAGAACCCGCCGCAGGGAGCGGAAGAACATTGAAAAGGGAGCCGTGCACATAAGCTCTTCCTTCAATAACACTATGGTAACCATAACCGACCCGCAAGGTAACACTATCAGCTGGGCCTCCTCAGGCGGTATGGGATTCAGAGGCAGCAGGAAGTCCACTCCTTTTGCCGCGCAGACCGCCGCAGAAGCAGCTGCAAAAGTAGCTATGGAGCATGGGCTTAAGACTGTTGAGGTCTTTGTCAAGGGTCCGGGAAGCGGGCGCGAAGCCGCAATCCGCGCGCTCCAGACCGCCGGCCTCGAGGTTACGATGATCAAGGACGTGACGCCCATACCTCACAACGGATGCCGTCCGCCAAAGAGACGTCGTGTCTAATGAATAGGAGGTTTTATAAGCAATATGGCAAGATATACTAATGCAGTGTGCCGCCTTTGCCGCAGAGAGGGTCAAAAGCTCTTTCTGAAGGGTGACAGATGCTACACCGACAAGTGCGCTGTAGCAGTAAGGTCTTATCCTCCCGGACAGCATGGCCAAGGAAGAAGAAGCAAGAATTCTGAATACGGCCTACAGCTCCGTGAGAAACAGAAGGCTAAGAGATACTACGGACTTCTGGAGAGCCAGTTTAGGAAATATTTTTTAATGGCTGAAAAGAGAAGCGGACAGACCGGTGAAAACCTGCTGTCCATCCTGGAGTCCCGCTTGGATAATGTTGTATACAGGCTTGGCTTTGCCATGAGCCGCGCTGAGGCCAGACAGCTTGTTAATCACGGCCATTTTACCGTAAACGGCCGCAAGGTCAACATCCCCAGTTTTCTGGTTAAGCCCGGCATGGTTATAGCTCTGAAGGAGTCCAGCCGCAATCTGGAGAAGATAAAGGCGAACGTGGAAGCCAACGCTTTCCGTCAGCCCCCCAGGTGGCTGGAATATGATCCCAACAATCTTATAGCTAAGGTTGTAGCTCTGCCAACAAGAGAAGATATAGATCTGCCCATTCAGGAACACCTCATAGTCGAGCTGTATTCTAAATAATAGATAGACCCTCATAATTGGTAAGCTGATAATTATTAGGCGCTACTGGGGCGCTTCAACTTAGAAGGAGGGTATAACACATGATTGAAATAGAAAAGCCGCGCATAGAGTGCATTGAATCTCCCAACGACGAATCGTATGGCAAGTTTATTGTCGAGCCACTAGAGCGCGGCTACGGCACGACCTTGGGCAACTCGCTTCGCAGAGTTCTTTTATCCTCTCTTCCCGGTACAGCCGTAACGAGCATAAAAATTGCCGGTATACAGCATGAATTTTCCACCATTCTAGGCGTTAAAGAAGACGTCACGGAGATTGTGCTGAACATCAAGGGCATAATTGCCAAACTCCACAGCGAAGGGCCGAAGAGCGTATATATTGAAGCTACCGGGGAGTGCGAAGTCACTGCCGGCGACATCAAGCCCGACGCTGAGGTTGAGATATTAAACCCCGAACTGCACATAGCAACTTTGGAACCCAATGCATCCCTGAGCATGGAATTAACCTTAAATCACGGTCGCGGCTATGTCCCCGCCGAGAAAAATAAGCCTGCTCAGGCTATCATTGGCACCATTCCCATCGATTCCATCTATTCACCAGTTTTAAAGGTGAACTATACGGTGGAGAACACTCGTGTGGGCAACCGGACGGATTTTGATAAGCTTACTCTAGAAGTATGGACAGACAAGACCATCACCCCCAGAGACGCTGTTTCCCTGGGCGCGAAAATTCTCTGTGACCACTTTACGCTCTTCACCGACCTGAGCGAAACAATCGGCAGCAAGTCAACGGTTGTTGAGAAAGTGGAGACTCAGAGGGATAAGGTGCTGGAGATGACCATCGAGGAGCTGGACCTCTCCGTCAGGAGTTTCAACTGTCTCAAGCGTGCAAATATTAACACTGTTGAGGACCTCATCAGCAAGACTCAGGAGGAGATGATGAAGGTCAGGAACCTCGGGCGGAAATCCCTTGAAGAGGTTGAGTACAAGCTCGCCATGATGGGGCTGTCTCTGGCCAAAGAGGAAAATAGCTAGTCTCTTAAAAGGAGGAAAACCGAAATGCCCGGAACAAGAAAACTCGGCAGGCCCACGGATGCGCGAATGGCTATGCTCCGCCAGCAGGTTACAGCTCTGCTGGAAAACGGGCGCATAGAGACCACCGTTACTCGCGCCAAGGAAGTTGGGCCCCTGGCCGAGAAGATGATAACCCTTGGGAAAAAGAAGACCCTTGCCAGCTACAGGCAGGCTCTCTCCTTTATTACCAAGGAGGATGTGGCAAAAAAGCTGTTTGATGAAATTGCTCCAAAGTATGCAGATCGTAACGGCGGCTACACCCGTATTACCCGTATTGGGCCCCGCCGCGGCGATGCCGCTGAGATGGCAGTCGTCGAGCTTGTGTGAGTTATCCAAGTTACACGGCGACATTGTCATCATGAGAAAACCGCCCGTGGCATCTGCTATGGGCGGTTTTAACTTATTTTAGTATCCCAGTAGCACTAACAGCAGCCCGTACACCACCGAGGCCGTAATGCCCGACACTATTACGGGGCCGGCCACAATGAACATCTTGGCACACAGGCCGGTGATTATCCCTTCGCTCCTGAACTCAAGGGCCGGGGACACCACAGAGTTTGCAAAGCCGGTAATGGGTACCAGAGTGCCTGCCCCGGCAAACCTTGCCATATCGTCGTATACTCCCAGGCCTGTCAGGAAAGCGCCCAAAAACACAAGGCTGATTGAGGTGGCGGCGGCCGCGTCTTCCTGGGGCAGGCCGGCTCCTTCGTAGAGCTGCAACAGCCCCTGTCCAAGGCAGCATATGAGCCCCCCTACCACAAAGGCCTTCAGTATGTTGGGCCACATGGGGGATTTGTCCGCTTTTTTCTTTATATATTCGCTATATTCTTTATTTGTCATTTTCATAGGAAAACCTCCTGCCACTGGATAGTTTTCCGTCACAGGAGGTTTTTATTCTTGAGAAGAGTATTGCCTTTCAATATTTAATAAAAATTCTTTTTTATCCAGGCCACCGCCGTAGCCTACCAGCCTGCCTGTCGAACCTATAACTCTGTGGCATGGTATGATGATGGCTATGGGATTTCTGTTGTTGGCCATGCCCACTGCCCGGGACGCACGGGGATTGCCGATATCCCTGGCGATTTCACCATAGCTGCGGGTTTCACCGTAAGGGATGGCAAGTAGGGCCTTCCATACCCGTTGCTGGAATTCTGTGCCCTTGGGGGCAAGCGGGAGCCGGAATTCCCGGCGCTTGCCGGCAAAGTATTCTTCAAGCTGGATTTTTGCCTCGAGCAAAAGGGGAGTTGGTTCGCTGTCCCGCGAGGCGCCGAATGACAATGAGGTAATTTGTCCGTTTTCCTCGGTAATTGTAAGGGGGCCGAGGGGCGAATCAAAGGTAAGGCTTTTCATAAACACTTTCCTTTGTCTTAGTATTTATATTAGTAGATGATTGAAATATTCTGTACGCCGTTTTGTTCAAATTCAGAGATATACTCTTCCATCCTGGCCATAAGCTCGGGGATGTCCTCTGGACCCAATTCCTCGTAGTTCATGTCCCGGCGGGCCAATTCTTCTGCCAGTATCTCGAAGAATACGGCGTCCTCGTAGTCCGCAATGGCTTCGTGTATGCCGCCTTCCTGGAAGGCCTGGGATGGGTAGGCGCGGCCTTTCCAGTATTGCACCAAGGAGTCCATACCTCGTTGGGGGCAATAGGAGAAAATCTTTTCCAGGACATGGTCGTAGTCCTCAAACCGGTCCTCGCCGCGGGTGGAATTGAGTATCCAGTTGCCGATGTAGACCATATCCAGCAGCCTGCGGAATTCTTTATCTGTGAGCTCAATTTTCATATACAAGTCCCCCTTTCGGAAGAAAGAACTATATAGTTATTATAGCAAATAGATATGTTAAATTCCACATTATTTTTGGTATTGTATTTTGTTATGCGATGGAATATTATTACCAGAGATGGCATAGTAAGTTTTAGGCTTCACCCCAAGGGCAAGAGATAATATATTATAATAAGAGGATAATAATATATGGACAACAGACCCATTGGCGTTTTAGACTCGGGAGTAGGCGGGCTGACTGCCCTGGGCACGCTTACGGAAAGCATGCCCAATGAGAGCTTTATTTATTTCGGGGACTCCGGCCGCATGCCCTATGGAGACAAAACCCCGGAGGAGATAATTTTCATGACCCGCCAAATTACGGATTTCCTCAGCAGTTTTGACGTCAAGCTGATTCTCTGCGCCTGCGGGACCATAAGCGTCACCGCCCTGCCCTCCCTCAGACGGGAGCTGAACGTTCCCGTTTTGGGCGTGGTGGAGCCCGCGGCCATTGCAGCGGCGCAGGCGACAAGAAACCGCAGGGTGGGGGTTATTGCCACCGCAGCCTCCATAGCCAGCCGGGCCTTTGAAAAGGCAATAATGGGGATTGACTCCCGAATTGAAGTCATTTCAATAGCCTGTCCGAAATTTGCGCCTATGGTGGAGAGCGGCCGTTTTTCAAGGGAGGATGAGCTCGTCAGGCAGACGGTTTCCGACCAGCTGGAAGGGTTTAAGGGGCAGGAGATAGATACCCTGATTTTGGGCTGCACCCATTATCCGCTGCTGGCTCCCGCAATAGATGATTTTTTTGGAGGAAAGGTTTCCCTTATCAGCAGCGGCCATGCCGCGGCCAGGGCCGTAATAGGCTACCTGGAGGGAAAGGACTTGAGAGCCGCCCAGGGAAGGACAGGAAGCGAGGCTTACTACACCTCCGGCGACACTGATACCTTTGCCGGAATTTCCAGGCTGTTTTTGGGGCGAAACATAGACAATCTGCTGAGCTATGTTCCGCCCTTTGAATGCCGGAAAAATGCATGAACATTTAGTGAATTTTTCCATTTACCTTTGACATTGCAGCAAAAATAGGTTATAATTCCCCGACGTGGTAAGACTTAAAATCCTGATGAAATAAAGGTATAAAGCCATGAAGATGAAAGACGTAATCATATCCATCACCGGTATTCAGCAAGGCGAAGAGGGCCCAAAAAACACCATTGAGTTGGTGACCAAAGGAGAATACAGCTTCTCCAACGGGGAGAGCGCCTTTTCTTACATGGAGAGCGAGCTGACCGGCCTGGAAGGTACCCGCACCTCCTTCATAGTTACCCCTATGGGCGTTATTATGAACCGGGAGGGCAATTTGAACACACGCATGGTATTTGAAGAAGGGAAAAAGCACTACTTCCTTTATGATACCCCTTATGGTTCCGCCACCATGGGCGTAAACACCCACAAGATTAATGCCCAGATGGGAGAGCACGGCGGCCATATGGAAATAGACTATGTAATCGACTTCGAAAACGCCGTGGTGGGCAGGAATAAGTTTATAATCAATGTACGAGAGAACAAAAAGGATGATGCGAGATGCTAAATCTGATTGAAAGCGCAAGGCAGGAGATTAATGCCCTGCTGTCTGCCGCCTATGAGAAAGCGGCGGCGGAAGGGCAGCTTCCGGCGGGCGCTGATATTCAGGGCATCGTAGAAATACCCAAGGATGTGAAAAACGGCGATTATGCCGCAAATCACGCCCTGGCGGGGGCAAAACTGATGAAAATGCCCCCCAGAAAAATAGCTGAGATTTTGGCAGGAAATATCGACCTTCAGGGATCTTTTTTCAGCTCCGTTGACGTGGCCGGGCCGGGCTTTATTAATTTCTGGCTCTCCCCCAAGTGGTACGCCCAGGTGCTGGCGGCCGTGGAGACCGAAGGGAAGGATTACGGCCGGGTCAATATAGGCAATGGAGAGAGGGTCATGGTGGAGTTTGTATCCGCAAACCCCACTGGCCCCATGACCATAGGTAACGCCCGTGGCGGCGTCCTGGGCGACACCCTGGCGGCGGTGCTGGAGCGGGCCGGATACAATGTCTGGCGGGAGTTCTATGTCAACGATGCGGGGAACCAGGTGGACCTGTTTGGAAAGTCCATTGAGGCCAGGTACCTGCAGCTTATTCTGGGCGAGGAAGCCGTGCAGTTCCCGGATAACGGCTATCACGGCGACGACATCCGGGAGCTTGCAAGGATGATTTATGAAATGGACGGAGATATTTACCTCGACAAGCCCAGCGAGGAGAGGTGCGCCTCCTTTATTGAGTTCGGCCTGCGCCACAATATAGAGCTGATGAAAAAGCACCTGGAGAGGTACCGCATCCACTATGACCAGTGGTTTTACGAGAGCAGCCTTCACAAGAGCGGTTATGTGGAAGAAACGGTGCGGCTCCTGACGGACGCAGGTTACACCTACGAAAAAGATGGTGCTCTGTGGCTGCGCAACACCGCTTTTGGCGCCGATAAGGACGAGGTGCTGCGCAGGGCGAACGGGTTTTACACCTACTATGCCGTGGATATAGCCTACCACCGGAACAAGTTCGTAGTCAGGGGCTTCGACCGCTGCATCGACGTGTGGGGGGCAGACCACCATGGTCACGCCATTCGCTTCAAGCGCACCATGTCCGCCCCCGCTCTGGGGATAGACGGGGATAAGCTGGATTTTCTCATCATGCAGATGGTCCGCCTCACCCGGAACGGGGAGACCGTCAAGGTCTCAAAGCGCACGGGCAAGGCCCTTACCCTCAACGACCTGCTGGATGAGATTGGGGTGGACGCCTGCCGATTTTTCTTCAACGCAAAGCTCGACACCCATCTGGATTTCGACCTGGACCTGGCCGTCCGCCAGGACAGCGAGAATCCAGTATATTACGTGCAATACGCCCATGCCAGGATTTGCAGCCTGCTTAACGCCATGGCAGAAGAGGGACATGACGTCCCCAAGGCCTCGGAAATTGACGCTTCCCTGCTTGATACCGAGCAGGAGCGGGAACTGATAAAGCAGATTTCTGCGCTGCCAGAGGAGATAAAACTGGCTGCCCGGGACTATGATCCCTCCCGGATTAACCGGTACGTCATAGAGCTGTCGGCCAGATTCCACAGGTTCTACAACAGCTGCCGCATAAAGGGCGCAGAGCCGGGCATTATGGAGGCCAGGCTCAAGCTGGCGGAGGCCGTCAAGTCTGTCATAGCAACCAGCCTGTCCATACTGGGCGTTTCAGCTCCGGAAAAAATGTAGCTCCCCAATGTTAATACAGGTGATGCTCATGAAAGAATTCTTCGCACCCCTGCCCCTGATACTGGACGGGGCAACAGGCACTCAGCTTCAGAAGTTCGGCATGCCCCCGGGGGGCTGCACCGAGCGCTGGATTTTGGATAATCCGGAGGTCATCATAAGCATCCAGCGGGCCTATGTGGAAGCCGGCTCGGGAGCGGTATACGCCCCCACCTTTGGGGCGAACAGGGTCGCATTGGGCAAATACGGCCTGGGAGACAGTGTCAGGGAATACTGCCCCAGGCTGGTGGAGCTGAGCCGCAGGGCGGTTTCCGGCCGGGCCCTGGTGGGCGGGGACATGTCCCCCACTGGCCTGATGCCGGCGCCTTACGGAACCTCCAGCCCCGAAGAGCTGGAAGACATATTCCGGGAGCAGGCCACAGCCCTGGAGGAGGCCGGAGTGGATTTTTTCGGGCTGGAAACTCAAATGTATCTTGAGGAGGCCAGGGCGGCCGTAGCCGCCGTAAAGTCCGTATCGAAGAAGCCCATACTTGTGAGCTTCACCTGCACACCTACGGGCAAAAGCCTGTGGGGCGAGGACCTGGTGAGCGTTATGGAACACCTGCAGGGCATGGGCGTTGACGCTTTTGGCATTAATTGCTGCGGAGACCTTGACCTGCTGGCGGACATACTGGCTGAGATGAAAACCCATGCAAGGCTTCCTCTTATTGCCAAGCCCAATGCCGGAATTCCGGACATGATTGGAGGCAGGACGGTGTATCATATGAGCCCTGAGGATTTGGCGGAGTATGTGCCGAAGTTTGTGGCAAACGGCGCCGCTATTCTGGGCGGCTGCTGCGGAACCCACGAGGGCCATATAGCCGCAATCCGAGAGGCTCTAGAAAATATGTAGTAGATAGCTTATCCCCAAAGCCACCGGACTGTGGCAGCCGCAGCTACAAAACCCACAATATCAGCAACCAAAGCCGCTGGTATTGCATGGCGGCTTTTCCTAATGCCTGCGGCACCGAAATAAACCGCTATGACATAGAAAGTGGTTTCCGTGGAGCCCAGCATTACCGCCACAGTGCGGCCGATAAGAGAGTCGGGGCCGTATTTGTTTATAAGTTCCGAACCTATGCCCAGGGCTCCGCTGCCGCTGACAGGGCGGAGAAAGATAAGCGGCGCCGTTTCCGGCGGGATGCCCAGAAGGCTTAGGATTGGCGTACAAAACCGGGTCAGGGCCTCTAGAGCGCCGCTGGCCCTCAGCATGTAAACAGCGGAAAGCAAAGCCACCAGAGCGGGGAAAATGCGCACTACGGTTCGCAGCCCGTCAGCCGCACCTTCCGTCATGGCGGAGAACACGTCCACGTTTTTAAGGAGCCCGTACAGGGCTACGGAGCTGATTATCAGCGGGGTCACTAGGGCCAGGATGGTACTGCTGCTCATGGCTTGAAAAATCGTGCCAGCAGTTTGGCGCATACCATGCCGGAAGCGACGGACAGGGCGGAGCTTATCCACACCGCCGGCAAAATGTCAAAGGGTACCGCCGCCCCTGCCGCCGCCCTTACAGTTGCGACGGTGGTGGGCAAAAGCTGAATTGAGGCGGTGTTCATTACAACCAGCAGGCAGAGCTCGTCCGTGGCGGTATTGCCGCCGGAGATGCGCAGCAT
The DNA here is from genome assembly GCA_050944015.1 of Oscillospiraceae bacterium. Lineage (GTDB taxonomy): Bacteria > Bacillota > Clostridia > Oscillospirales > Oscillospiraceae > DUOX01. Next base: position 10,583 of record JBMNQG010000030.1, on the reverse strand, counting down.
ACCCGTAGCCGCTTTTAAGCCCGCCGGCGTGGCCGCGTTACCCAAACCCAAAAGGTTTGCGCTGACGTTGGCGCTGAGGGCGTCCATCACCTCGCTGTGCCGGGCTGCGGTTGGGTACAGCCTGCCCAACACAGGGCGCAACAGCCGTGAAAGTCCCGCGGAAAGGCCGCTGTGCTTCATTACCTCCATCACCCCGGACCAAAGGCACATCATGCCGCCGATGGAGATGCATAAGTTTACGGCGGCGCTGCAGCCTTCCATGGCCGCGTTTCCCACTTCTGCAGCCCGCCCCGTGGCTGCTCCCCAGATAAGGGATACGACCACCATGGACACCCATATTACAGTCATTGCCATCTGGCGCCCACTCCTTCATAAATTTGTAAATTAATCAAAATATTTCTAGAAAAGTTACAACATTGTAAATATTTTATTGACCAATTAAAAAAACTATGGTATAATTATTACAGAATATAGAAAAGTATTCTAAAGTTATACAGAAAAGTAACAATATACATTATTTTTGAAATAATTAGCAATTGCTGCATATTTCGTTAAAGATAATAAAATATAAAAATGCCCTTTAAACCATATCAATTTGGAGGAAAATGTATGAAATCAACAGGAATTGTGAGAAAAGTAGATGAGCTTGGGAGGATTGTCTTGCCTATAGAATTGCGGCGTACTCTGGATATAGCGGAGAAGGACTCTCTGGAAATTTATGTGGAAGAGGATTCAATTATTCTCCGTAAATACCAGAACTCCTGCATTTTCTGCGACAATGCAAAGGCCGTTATCAATTTTAAGGGTAAAAACGTGTGCCTGGATTGCATAAAAAATATGACTGAAAAAATATAAAAATTAAATAAAGGGAAATATAAGAGAAGCTGTAATCATTGAAATTACAGCTTCTTTTTTTACATTAACTGGCAACACAGGATAAACATTAGAAATGTTCCAGACATTTGATTTTATTGTTGTATTTACCATAATTCTGTGCTATAATGACGCCAAAATTCATAGAATTATAAGTACAACCTTTGAAAGGATGGTAAATTTAAATATGAAATATGTCTACCTGTTTTCCGAAGGCAACGGAAGCATGAGGGAGCTCCTTGGCGGCAAGGGAGCCAACCTGGCCGAGATGTCAAACCTTGGTATGCCCGTTCCGCCGGGATTTACCGTCACTACCGAGGCATGTACCCGCTATTATGAGGATGGCGAAAAGATTGCCACAGATATTGAGGTGCAGATATTTGAGTATATGTCCAAGCTGGAGGAGATATGCGGCAAAAAGTTCGGGGATAAGGACAATCCCCTGCTGGTTTCCGTGCGCTCCGGTGCCCGTATATCAATGCCGGGAATGATGGACACCATCCTAAACTTGGGTTTGAACGATGAAGTGGCCGAGGGCATGGTGAAGCTCACAGGCAATCCGCGTTTTGTGTATGACAGCTACCGCCGCTTTATACAGATGTTCTCCGACGTGGTTATGGAGCTGCCCAAGAACAGTTTTGAGGCCTTTATTGAAGAAATGAAAGAGCGCCGGGGCGTCAAGTACGACGCGGACCTGACGGCGGAGGACATGCAGGAGCTGGTGTCCACCTTCAAGGCCTATTACAGGGAACAGAAGGGGACGGACTTCCCATCCGACCCCAAAATCCAGCTAATTGAGGCGGTAAAGGCGGTTTTCCGCAGCTGGAACAACCCCCGTGCCATCGCCTACCGCCGCATGAACGACATTCCTAGCTCCTGGGGCACCGCCGTCAACGTGCAGTCTATGGTTTTCGGCAATATGGGCGACGACTCCGGCACCGGAGTGGCGTTCACAAGGGACCCCGCCACCGGCGAAAAGAAGCTGTACGGCGAGTTTTTGATGAATGCCCAGGGCGAGGATGTTGTTGCCGGAATTCGCACTCCCCAGTCAATAGACCAGCTTAAGGAGACAAACCCCAAGGTTTACGAGGAGTTTGTCAGTATTGCAGACAAGCTGGAGCGGCACTATAAGGACATGCAGGACATGGAATTTACCATCGAAAGAGGCAAACTCTACATGCTCCAGACCCGAAACGGCAAGCGCACGGCCCATGCCGCGCTGAAAATCGCCGTGGACATGGTAAACGAGGGCATGTGCACCCCAGAGGAGGCCCTCCTCAAGATAGACCCCAGGCAGCTGGACAGCCTGCTTCATCCCCAGTTTGACCCCAAGGCGCTGAAAGAAAACAAACCCGTGGCTAGCGGGCTTGCGGCCTCTCCCGGAGCGGCCTACGGCGCCGTATACTTTACGGCCGAAGAGGCCAAAGCAGCATCAGCCAATGGTTCCGTAATCCTGGTGCGCAACGAAACCAGTCCCGAGGACATCGAGGGCATGGCGGCAGCAGAGGGCATACTCACATCAACCGGCGGACGTACTTCTCATGCGGCGGTGGTTGCAAGGGGAATGGGCACCTGCTGTGTCGTAGGCTGCAGCGCCGTTAAGATTTTTGAAAAGGAAAAGTATATGACCATAAACGGCATCCGGGTCAATGAAGGTGAGTTCATATCCCTTGACGGCACCACCGGAAACGTCTATATTGGGCAAATCCCCACAATTGAGGCTACCGTCAGCGGCCACTTTGCCACCGTCATGTCCTGGGCTGACAAGGTGAGGGCGCTTAAGGTACGTACCAATGCTGACACACCCGCCGACGCGGACGCAGCCGTCAATCTGGGTGCGGAAGGCATCGGCCTGACCCGTACGGAGCATATGTTCTTTGAGGCGGACAGGATTCCTGCGGTGCGGGAGATGATATTGGCACACAACGAGGAGCAGCGCAGGAAGGCCCTGGCCAAGATTCTGCCCATGCAGAGAGGGGACTTTGAAGGCATCTTCAAAGCAATGGGCGAGCGTCCCGTGACCATCCGCCTGCTGGATCCTCCCCTCCATGAATTCCTGCCCACCGAGGACAAGGACATTGCTGAGCTGGCGAAGAACATGGGCATAAGCTTCGAGGAGCTCAAGGCCACGGTAAGGGGACTCCACGAGGCCAACCCCATGATGGGGCACCGCGGCTGCCGCTTGGCCGTAACCTATCCTGAAATAGCGGAAATGCAGACCCGCGCCATTATTGAGGCGGCCATCAATGTCAAGAAGGAAACCGGCTATAACATTGCGCCCGAAATAATGATTCCCCTGCCGGGCGAGGCCAAGGAATTCAAGTATGTGAAGAACATTGTCAAGAGCACTGCTGATGCGATTATTGTGGAGAGCGGCGTTGAGCTTGAATACATGGTCGGAACCATGATGGAGATTCCCCGCGCCTGCCTAACCGCCGATGAGATTGCCAGGGAGGCGGAATTCTTCAGCTTCGGTACCAACGACCTTACCCAGATGACCTTCGGCTTCAGCCGCGACGACGCCGGCAAGTTCCTGGACGCCTACTTTGAAAAGCAGATTTTCGAGAACGACCCCTTCGAGCGCCTTGACCAGGAGGGCGTCGGCAAGCTGGTTGAAACCGCCTGCAAGCTGGGCAGAAGCGCCCGCCCCAACATCAAGCTGGGCGTTTGCGGCGAGCACGGCGGAGAGCCTTCTTCCGTGGAGTTTTTCCACCGTGTTGGCCTGGACTACGTGTCCTGCTCGCCCTTCAGGGTGCCTATCGCAAGGCTTGCAGCGGCTCAGGCGCAGCTTAAATATCCCAGACAATAAACAATGATAAATGGGTATTGCCCTGAGAAGCTTAGGGGGCAATACCCATTTTAAAAAAGGGGGAAATATGATGGAAAAGGAAAACAAACAAGATAAGCTTGCGGTTTTATGGACCAGCGGCGACAGGGAAGTAGCCCTCAAGATGGTTTTCATGTACACTTGCAATTCCAAACTGAAAGGATGGTGGGACGACGTAACTTTAATTGTCTGGGGCCCGTCTTCCAAGCTTCTCAGCGTGGATACTGAGCTGCAGGAGTATTTAAAGAAAGCGCAGGAGGCGGGGGTCAAGTGCCAGGCGTGCAAGCTGTGCTCGGATATGTATGGCGTATCTGAAAAACTGGAGGCCCTTGGCATAGAAGTTATATATATGGGGCAGCCGCTGACACATTATTTAAAAAACGGCTGGAGCGTCCTAACCATCTAATAACAGCCAAAGGCTTCCGACACAAAATCATAAATTCGGAGTGCTGTCGCCTAATTTGGGGACAGTACTTTTTTGCTCCGATGGTATTGCCTTTCGCGCACATATCATTCATACATTTGAGTTAGGATAGGTTTAAACAAAATCCCCCGGCATTTCTAATGCCGGGGGATTGTCTTTTAGAGCCTGCGGTAATCTGGGCGGCGCATTCTGGAGGTATCCTCGTTTTGTATGATTTCGTCCAGCAGAGCCACCAGCTTTTCCCTTTCCTCCTTGAGCGTACCCTTGACGGGCACGTAGTTGGAGGCATGGTTGCTGGTGAAGTGCAGGCCGGATAGCTCGATATTCTCAATCAAAAGTTTTGTCTCCAGCAGGGATTCACGGGCGGTCTGCACTATGAATTCGCCGCGCTGGATTTCCTCATACATGAGAGTGCCGGGGACAGGCATGTAGGTCATGGCGGACAGGTGGTTGGGCGCCATTTTGTTGGTAATGTCCGCCGTCATGGTGGCGTTTCTGATGTAAGCGTCGCCGCCGCCCGCAAGACCGATAAGTATAATGCTCCACAGGTCGAAACCCGCCTCCCGGAGGGCCAAACCCGCTTCCAGCATCTGCTCGGCGTTGACGCCCTTGCCCCGCTTAATAAGCAGCTCGCCGTCTCCGGTTTCAACGCCCAGATATGCCCTTTGCAGGCCGGCTTCCCGGATTTTCTTCAGCTCCTCAGGCGTTTTGCGCAGGGTGCTTTTTGGGCCGGCATAGGTGGTTACCCGGCGCAGCTTGGGGAAGGCCCTATAAAGGTGCTCAAGAACGGTGAGCAGGTAGTCCGTAGGCAGGTTGATGGCGTCTCCGTCGCACAGGAAGACGGTTTCCACAGTGCCGTAAACCATACGGGCCATGTTTATGTCCTCGAGCACTTCCTCAAGGGGACGCACCCGGTATTTCTTATCCTTATACATGCCGCAGAAGGTACAGGCGTTATGGCTGCATCCAATGGTGCACTGTAGCAGGTAGCTTTTCCACTCGCCGGGGGGACGGAATATGTTTCCCTCATATCTCATAGCAGACTTGCCTCCTAATGCAAGAAAATCCCTGGATAGGGTATATGTTAATATCCGCAAGTACCTAGCTTTCTCTTTCTATGAACTTTACGTTTTTCTCAAATTTGCTTCGTGGCCCCATTACCTCGCGGCCGCAGCCCAGGCACCGGAGCTTGAAATCCATCCCTATACGCAGTACCTGCCAGCGCTTGCTGCCGCAGGGATGCTGCTTTTTCATTGTGAGTATGTCGCCTACTCGGATATCCACGGTCTACCTCCTATAATTAAGAAATTACTGGACAAAATATGGACGTAACAGTATATTCGGAGGTTAATCATGAAAATTCAGCTTACAGTAAGGTTCGACAGCAGGGACTGGGCGGATCTTGCCCTGATGCGTCTGAGAAGGAACGGAATAGAGTTTTCCATGGCCAAGGTGACCGTGCCCCGTGAAAAGCAAAACACGGAGTTCCCCGAGGACGGGGGCCGGGTGCTGTATCCATTCAGTCTCGGCGCCATGAATATGGATGGGCTCTATTTCCCCCTATTCGGCGCCCAGGCGGTGTTGAGCAGGGGGTTACCCAACGATACGGGGGAGGCCGTACTGCAGCTTAAGGTCAGTTTGGACCAGCTCCCCCGGGCCCGGGAGATATTAATCAACGCCCACGGCAGGGACATTAGTATAAAGTAGTTTATTTTATTTCGTCCCAGTAGCGTTTGGCAGCCTGCTCCGTCTTGTTATCGCCGTATTCGTAATATTTTACGTTTTTCAGCTCGTTGGGCAGGTACTGCTGTGGCACGTAGTGATTGGGAAAGTCGTGGGGATATTTGTAGCCCTGCTCCCGCTCCATGCCGCTGGTATCGGCGTGGACATTCTGAAGGTGCCTTGGAATATCGCCGGTTTTCCCCGCCCTGACATCTGCCATGGCTTGGTTTATCGCTTTATAGGCGCTGTTGGACTTGGGAGCGGTGGCAAGAAGAACAACCGCCTGCGCCAGGGGGATTCGCGCCTCCGGCAGGCCCAGCTGCAGGGCGCTGTCCACGCATGCCTTTACTATGGAAATCGCCTGGGGATAAGCCAGGCCCACATCCTCGGAGGCAATTACAAGGAGCCGGCGGCAGGAGGAAATGATGTCACCCGCCTCCAAAAGCCTGGCCAGATAGTGAAGCCCCGCGTCGGGGTCGGAGCCGCGTATGGATTTTTGGAGGGCGGAGAGGATGTCGTAATGGGCGTCGCCCTCCCTGTCGTAGCGCATGGCGCTGCGCTGGGAGACGTTTTCCGCGTCCTCCGCCGTTAGCAGGATGGTTTTACCCTCCCGCTTTCCCGCTGCAAACAGGAGTTCAACGGCGTTTATAGCCTTGCGGAGGTCTCCGCCGCAGCCATAGGCAATGCGGGTTACGACCTCCGGCTCAATCTTTGCCTCCAGGCCTTCCCGCTTCTCCATATATTCTATGGCCCGGCGTATGGCGGGCAACGCCTCTTGGGCGGTTATCTGCTTGAACTCGAAGATTGTGGACCGGCTAAGAATGGCGTTGAAAACGTAAAAATACGGGTTTTCGGTGGTGGAGGCTATAAGAGTTATTTTGCCGTTTTCTATGAACTCCAGCAGGGACTGCTGCTGTTTCTTATTAAAATACTGGATTTCATCCAGATAAAGCAGCACACCCTCCGGCGTCATAAGGGTGTCCAGCTCGTCAATAATTGCCTTTATATCAGATATACTGGCGGTGGTGGCGTTGAGCTTTCTGAGAGTGCGGTTGGTCCGCTGGGCAATAATCCGGGCCACCGTGGTTTTCCCGGTGCCGGAGGGTCCGTAAAAAATCATATTTGGGATGCGGCCGCTTTCAATAATACGCCGGAGCAGGCCGTTTTTTCCCAAAATATGTTCCTGCCCCACGATTTCGTCAAGGGAGATTGGCCTAATCTCATCAGCAAGTGGCCTGTACATAACAGCAGCCTCCCGGATAAAAGTTCTGAAAGCCCATGCCAGGTGTGCAGGTTTTATTGATACAGGGGGAATTTCTCACAAAGTGCCGCTACACGGGCCTTGATAGCGTCCTTGTTGCCCTCGAAGTCCTTGATGGCAAGGTAAATGAGTTCCGCCACCTCTTCCATTTCCGCCTCTTTGAAGCCACGGGTGGTAACGGCCGGGCTTCCCAGGCGCAGTCCGCTGGTCTCAACGGCGGAGGCGGGGTCGCCGGGGATTTTGTTCTTGTTGGTTGTGATGTTAACCTGATCCAGCCGCTCTTCCATCTCCCTGCCGGAGAGCCCGGTGTTGCGAAGATCCAGGAGTAAGAGATGATTGTCGGTTCCTCCGGAGACGACGTTCAGCCCCCGTGCGACGAAAGCATTGGCAAGAGCCCGGGCATTTTTAACCACCTGGGCCTGGTATTCCGCAAATTCCGGCTTTAGGGCTTCCTTAAAGGCGACGGCCTTGGCGGCAATGATGTGCATTAGGGGGCCACCCTGGCTGCCGGGGAAGATGGCGCTGTTTATCTTTTTGGCAATGGCCTCGTCGTTGGTCAGTATAAGGCCGCCCCTGGGGCCACGTAGAGTTTTGTGGGTGGTGCTAGTGACCACATCGGCGTAGGGAACGGGGCTGGGGTGGACTCCTGCCGCCACAAGGCCGGCAATATGGGCCATGTCCACCATGAGGTATGCGCCGCATTCCCGGGCAATAGAGGCGAATTTCTCAAAATCAATGATGCGGGGATACGCGGAGGCCCCTGCAACTATCATTTTGGGCTTGTGGGCGAGGGCAAGCTCCCTGACCTTGTCGTAGTCAAGCAGGCCAGTTTCCGGGTCCACGCCGTAGGAAACTATATTGTACAGCTTGCCGGAAAAGTTGGCGGGGCTGCCATGGGTAAGATGACCGCCGTGGTCAAGGTTCATGCCGAGAACGGTGTCGCCGGGTTTGCAGAGAGCAAGATAGACTGCAAAGTTGGCCTGGGCGCCGCTGTGCGGCTGGACATTGGCATATTTTGCGCCGAACAGCTTTTTCGCCCTCTCTATTGCAATGGTTTCAACGGTGTCAACGTGCTGGCAGCCGCCGTAATAGCGTTTGCCGGGGTAACCTTCGGCATATTTGTTCGTCAGCACGCTGCCGGCTGCCGCAAGCACGGCCTCGCTCACGACGTTTTCCGAGGCGATGAGCTCTATATTATTACGCTGGCGCTCAAGTTCCTTCCGGATGGCGTCAGCGATATCAACGTCCTGAGATGCAATTATTTCTATAAGCTGGCTTATCATGTCGGAATCCCACATACCTTTCTTTCTCTTTAGTTATAATATAATCATTATAACTAAATTTTCAGGGCTTTACAACGGCGTAAATCACGAAAATAATTGGTTTTTAACATTCTTTGTGCTAGAATATTCATAAGAGGTGATAGAGTGCGCTCAAAAAAACAGGTAGATGAGATTATCCGGCTGCTGGAAATCGAATACCCCCAGGCGGAATGCTCCCTGAACTATGAGAAGGATTACGAGCTGCTTTTTTCCACCAGGCTGGCGGCACAGTGCACCGACGAGCGGGTTAATATGATTACCCCGGCACTGTTTGAGCGATTTCCCACCCTGGAGGCTTTTGCCGAGGCCGACGTCTCCGAGGTGGAAGATTATGTTCATTCCTGCGGATTTTACAGGTCGAAGGCAAGAGATATAGTAAACTGCGCGCAAGTACTTCTGGAAAAGTACGACGGACGCGTGCCGGACAACATGGAGGAACTGTTAAAGCTGCCGGGGGTAGGGCGCAAGACGGCAAACCTCATCCTGGGCGATGTGTACGGTAAGCCCGCGGTTGTGGTAGACACCCACTGCATGAGGCTCAGCAACAGAATCGGGTTGGTGGATAACCTGAAGGACCCCGCAAAAATTGAGATGGGGTTGCAGAAGATACTGCCGCCGGAAAAATCATCGTACTTTTGTCACCGGCTGGTGCTTCACGGCAGAGCGGTCTGCACTGCCAGAAAACCCCGGTGCGAGGATTGCTGCATGAAACATCTGTGTCAAACATTCAGTGGCTGAAAGCTACATAAAAGGGAGGTAACGCATGGAATACAGGAGATTTAAGGACACGTGGCTTAAGACGTCTCTCCTGGGCATGGGCTGCATGCGCCTGCCCCGTATCCCCGGCCAGGGCGAGGCAATCGATTTTGAAAAGGCGGAGGAGATAATAGACTACGCCTACAGGAACGGCATTAACTACTTTGATACAGCCTATGTTTACCACGGGGGAGAATCGGAAAAGATAGTAGGCTGCATACTTAAAAAATACCCGCGGGACAGTTATTTCCTGGTTACAAAAATGCCTGGTCCCCTCTGCGAAAACGAGGATGATGTGCGCAGGATTTTCAATGAGCAGCTGGAGCGTTGCGGAGTCGACTATTTCGACTTCTATCTGTGTCATAACGTAAACGAGTACAGCGTGGATAAGTTTACGGCCGGGTATATTATTCCCGTATTGGAGGAGTATAAGGCCCAGGGGAAAATTCGCTACCTGGGATTTTCCTCCCACGGCAGCCCGGAATTGCTGGAAAAGTTCGCAAAGCTGCGGGACTGGGACTTTGCCCAAATTCAGCTTAACTATTTTGACTGGGAGTTCCAGGACGCAAAGAGGCAGTACGAGATACTTGCCGATTTGGGCATCCCGGTGATGGTTATGGAGCCGGTTCGTGGCGGCCGGCTGGCCTCTCTGTGCCCCGAGGCGGATAAGCTGATGCTGGACTACGCGCCGGGTAAAAGTATCGCCTCCTGGGCTCTGCGCTTTGCAGCCGGGCTGCCCAATGTTCAGGTGGTGCTCAGCGGCATGAGCACTATGGAGCAGATTATCGACAATGTAAACACCTTCTCAAACTTCCAGCCTTTAAATGAAGAAGAACACAGGATAATCCGTCAGGCCGTGGAGATATTGAAGGCAAAAACCTTACTGCCGTGCACTGGATGCCGGTACTGCATAGATTGCCCCATGGAGCTTCCAATCCCCGAACTGCTTAATGCATATAATGAATATAAACTGGCCCCAAGCCCCTTTGCTCTGATAGATGTTTTTAATATGGAGGAAAAAAAGAGGCCTGAAAACTGCATAGAGTGCAGGCAATGTATGTCCCGCTGCCCCCAGAGTATTAATGTTCCGGAGGCTCTCAGCCTGCTTGCGAAAGCGGTCCGCGAGACGCCGCCCCCGCCTGGCTAATGTCTTCTAATTGTATGTTTATCAGCTTTTTTTGCTTTTGCTGCCAACAGTTGGATGTATAACAGCGCTCTGTCCAGCTATAAAAATTTGGTGTTGACAAGTACCCATGTTTCTGTTAAAATACCCTTTACAGTCGAAAAATTGATAATGCGTGGGGGTATAGCTCAGCTGGGAGAGCGCTTGAATGGCATTCAAGAGGTCAGCGGTTCGATCCCGCTTATCTCCACCAAGAAAAACCTTGAAAACCTTGT
>JBMNQG010000029.1:0-26036 GCA_050944015.1 Oscillospiraceae bacterium | reverse complement strand
CTTGAGGAGAACACCAGGCGGTTTCTTGAGAGCCGGGGCATTGACTGCCGCGTGTCCGTGACGCTTGGCCGGGAATACTACCCGACCAGGGTGTATGAGGACTTCTCCCTGCCGGCAGGGGAATACGAGTCCCTGCGGGTTATTCTGGGCGAGGGCAGGGGTGAAAACTGGTGGTGCGTAGTCTTCCCGCCCCTTTGCGTGTCCGTCGCCCAGGCTGAGGTTGCGGAAAAAAGCGGCCTGGATTTGGACGATGTTTCCCTGATAACCGAAGGAAACGAAGGCTATGTGCTGAAGTTCAGGATAATCGAGCTCTGGGGCAGCCTTATGAACAGATTAAAGGGCGCCAGGTAAGTCAGTCCTTTTTGAGGGTGGCCTCCCCGGAAAATATGGCCTCGATGTCGCCGTTTTCCTTTTGCACAAGGAGAGCGGCGTTTTCGTTTATTCCCACCGCAATCCCTTCAACGGGTGTTCCGTCCACGGCGGCCCGGACTTTTTTGCCGATGGTGGCGCAGCTTCTTTCGTATCTTTGTAGCAGCTGGGGCTTTTTGTCGTAGGCTTCGGCAAAGACCTGGTAGGTGCGCTTGATTACCTCCGCCGCAAGGAGCTCCGGCTCCGGGGAAAACCCGCATGCCTCCCTGAGCGTTGTGGCTTCCGCAAGCTCCGGGGGCAGGGGGTTGTCCAAATTTATGCCGATGCCCGTCACCAGAAAATAGCCGCCGCTGAAAACGGCCTCGGTCAGTATGCCGCAGAACTTTTTGCCATTTGCCAGCAGGTCGTTGGGCCACTTGATTTCCACTTTTATGTTGCATAATTTCCGCACAGCGTCGCAAATTGCTAATGCGGCCAGCGCCGTCAAGTGCAGCGACTGCTCCGGCGGCCGGTCCGGCCTGAAGCTGAGGCTCAGATACAGCCCGCCCCTTTGGGAGTCGAAACTGCGGCCGAACCTGCCCCTTCCGGCGGTCTGCTTTCTGGCAATGACCACCCAGTCGCTGCCGTCTTTGGCGCGGGATTTTACTTCGTCGTTTGTGGAGCCGGCCTCGTCCAGAACAATAATGGACAGTCGCTTCGATATGTCTCCGCAGTAATTTATAATCTTGGTCTGGTTCATAAAATGCCTCGTTCCAATTAAAGTCAGATGTATTATAGCATGCCGCCGGCGTATTAAATAGGCACGTGTACGGAATTTATAACAAAAACGGTCATTTTATTAACAATGTTTGGCTGTTACCACAGAAGCAATGACTTGACACAGAACAATCATAAATGTTAAGATATTACCAATATTACCAATTCAGCTTGCAAAATGTTTCCGTGGGGGAGTAGTCAGCGGATTGTCCGTTACAAGTCAACATCATGGCATTTTCGCCTGGCTTGTATTAAATGACCAGACTCATGGATAGGCCGCGGTCTATCCATGGGTCTTTTCTGATATATCCGGGAAAAATATATTTTCGATAGTGGCGGAAAGTAGACAACCTTCAGAAAGGGGCAAAGTATGAAGCATTACACAGAAAGCATTGCCGCCGTCCTTAAAGCTACGGGAAGCTGCCGGGAGGGACTCACATCCCAGGAGGCGGAGCGGCGCCTGGCGGAAAACGGAAAGAACAAGCTGGCGGAGCCGGAGAAGGATTCTCTCCTTAAGAAACTGCTGGCCCAAATGGCGGACCCGATGATAATCATACTTATAGCGGCTGCCGCCATTTCCACTGTCACCTCCCTGATGCAGGGAGAGACCATTTTCGACGCCATTATTATTCTTGCGGTCGTGATTATTAATGCCATACTTGGCGTTTATCAGGAGAACAAGGCCGAGCACGCCATCGAGGCCCTGCAGGAAATGTCGGCGGCGACAAGCCGGGTACTGCGGGACGGCCACATTAAGACCATCCGAAGCGAGGACCTGGCGGTGGGCGACATCGTTCTCCTGGAGGCCGGCGACGCGGTCCCGGCGGACGGGCGCCTGATAGAGAGCATTAACCTTTCCACTGAGGAGGCCGCCCTTACGGGCGAGAGCGTGCCCGTCAACAAGTTTATAGACATCATCAACCTGAAGGACAGCAGCGATGTGCCCCTGGGGGACAGGTCCAACATGGTTTACATGGGCAGCACAGTGGCTTACGGCCGGGGCAAGGCCGTTATAACCGCCACCGGCATGGATACGGAGATGGGCAAGATTGCCGACGCCCTTTCCCAGGCCCAGGAGGGACAGACACCCCTTCAAATCAAGCTGGCGGAGCTCAGCAAGATTCTGACCTATCTGGTGCTGGGCATATGCGCTGTCATCTTCGCCGTGGGTGTGCTCCGGGAAGGGCGGTTCACCTTCGACAGCATGCTTAACAGCTTCATGATTGCGGTCAGCCTGGCGGTTGCCGCAATACCGGAAGGTTTGGCCATGGTGGTGACGGTTGTGCTGGCCATGGGCGTCACAAATATGAGCAAGCGGAACGCCATTATCCGGCGGCTTACGGCCGTTGAAACCCTGGGCTGCGCCCAGATTATCTGTTCGGACAAAACCGGAACCCTTACCCAGAACAAGATGACCGTTGTTGACCATTATTCCTCCGATGAAAAGCTCCTGGCCGAAGCCATGGCCCTCTGCTGCGACGCAGACTTTGACGCGGACGGCAAGGTGATAGGAGAGCCCACGGAGGCCGCACTGGTAAACTACGCCCACAGACTCGGCCTTCACAAGGACGAGCTGAAGAAGAAAGCGCCCAGAATCGGCGAGGCCCCCTTTGACAGCAGCAGGAAAATGATGAGCACCGTCCACAGGACCGAAAAGGGCATAGTCCAGTACACAAAGGGCGCGCCCGACGTGGTGCTGCAGAAATGCAGCCATTACCTCCGGGACGGGAAGATGCTGCCCATAAACGACGAGGTGAGGGGAGAGATTCTCAGGGCCAACAGGGACATGGCCAGCAGGGCGCTGCGCGTCCTCATGGCGGCAATGCGATTACATGAAACGGAGCCCAAAGATTGCACGCCCGAGGCCCTGGAGCAGAACCTCTGCTTCGTTGGGCTTACGGGCATGATTGACCCCGTCCGGCCTGAAGTGAAGGTCGCCATCGAGGAATGCCGCAGTGCCGGCATACGGCCCATTATGATTACTGGCGACCACATAGACACGGCCCGGGCAATTGCCATGGAGCTTGGCATCCTCACCAGCGACACCCAGGCCATTACCGGCTCCCAGCTTAACGAGCTGAGCGACGAAGAGTTCGAGCAGGTGTTCCAGAACATCACCGTTTACGCCCGCGTCCAGCCGGAGCACAAGGTGCGAATAGTCAAAGCCTGGCGCAAGGCGGGCTTTGTGACGGCAATGACCGGCGACGGCGTCAACGACGCCCCCAGCATTAAATCCGCCGACATAGGCGTGGGAATGGGCATAACCGGAACGGACGTAACGAAAAACGTGGCGGACATGGTCCTGGCGGACGACAACTTCGCCACAATCGTGGGCGCCGTGGAGGAAGGCAGGCGCATTTACGCCAACATCCGCAAGTCAATCCAGTTCCTCCTGGGCTCCAACATGAGCGAGGTCATAAGCATTTTTGTGGCGACGCTGATGGGATTTACCATTTTGAAGCCCGTTCACCTCTTGTGGATAAACCTGATTACCGACTGCTTCCCCGCCCTGGCGCTGGGCACGGAAAAGGCGGAGCCGGACATTATGAAGCGCAAGCCCCGGGACCCCAAGGCTGGAATTTTCGCCGAGGGCATGGGCATAGACATCGGATACCAGGGCGTCATGGTGTCCGTCCTGACATTTGCCGCCTACTTTATAGGCCACTACATTGAAACCGGCCTTTGGGAGATAACCGACAGCATCGACGGAACCACCATGGCCTTCCTTACCATGAACATGGCGGAGATATTCCACAGCTTCAACATGCGCTCCCAGCGGGGGAGCCTGTTCGCTTTGAAGACCTCGAACCCAATCCTGAACATTGGCACCCTGGCCAGCCTGGCGCTTACCTCCGCGGTAATCTATGTGCCCTTCCTTTCCGACGCTTTCGGACTGGCCCATATCAACGCCTTTGAGTATACGGTTGCGCTGGTTCTTGCGGCCTGCGTAATCCCCATTGTCGAAATAGTCAAGCACTTCCAGAGAAAGGCCGCCAGGACGGCGTAAAAATCAAAGGGCAAAACAGCACCGTTTGACGACGGTGCTGTTTTTTTATTCGTTTTTCCTGGCAGTCAGGTCAGATTTGATGAATCTGCAGCTCAGCTTATACACCGCCAGGGCCACCAGCGCGCCAAGGGCCGCCCCGGCCAGCACGTCGGTGGGATAGTGCACTCCCACGTAAACCCTGCTCAGGGAGATGAGAGCGGCGGGCAGGAAGGCCCACGCGCCCCCCTGTTTGCGGAAAGCCAGGCAGAGCGCCGTGGCGGAGGCGAAGCTGGAGCAGGCGTGCCCAGATGGGAAGCTGTAGGAGCTTAGGGGTTTGATTAGTATTTCCAGCCCCTCAATTGTGGAGTAAGGTCGCGGCCTTGCCGCAATTCCCTTTATGACCAGGTTGCAGATTACGGCCGCAAACAGGAGGGAAAGGGCAAGGTCCAGGCCGCCCCTGCGGGTTTTGTTGAAAAGCAGCAGTATTACCGCCGCGGCAACCCAAAGCGCCCCTCCGTCCCCCAGAAAGCTCATGGCCTTAAAGAAGAGGTTCAAAGCCCCGAAGCGGAGGTTATTCTGTATAAACAGGAGGATGGCGCTGTCCGCGGCTTGAATTGCTTCCAGCATGGCGGCTACCTCAGGGCTTCAGCTCAACTATCTGGTTTTCTTCCATTACCACGGAGCGCTCGTGGTATACGCGCTTGCAGGCGGGGATGAAGCCCCGGACGTTTGTCAGGGGATAAATCCATGTGTTGGGCCCTATGTGGGTGCCGGGCTGGGTCACGGCGTTGGCCCCGAGCCTTGAACTGTCCCCCAGGATACAGCCGAAGAAGCTGTCACCCAGGTCTATTTTTTCATCGTTCAGTTTCAGAGTGGCGTTGGTCTGGTCGAATTTACGGTTGGCTGTGATTACGCCGCTTCCGATTCTTGCGCTGGCGCCCAGGACGCAGTCGCCGGCAAAGGCGAGGCTGGCAATTTTCGAGCCGCCGAACATAACGCAGTGCTTGACCTCGCTGCCGTGACCAACCGAGCAGCCGTCCGAAATGATAGTGTTGGGGCGGATAACGGCCCCGGGCATTATTTCGCAGTTTTTGCCTATATACACAGGGCCTATAATGGTGACGTCGTTGTATATCACCGTGCCTTCGCCGATGTAGTAGTTGCCGTGGAGGTTGGGATTATCGCCCCGGATTTCGCCGTGGTTTTCCTTCACATCGGGCTCAATGAGGAGCTTTTTCAGGAAAGTCTTCGCCTTGGCGAGAATCTCGTAGGTTTCGGTTATGTCCTCGAAAAAACCGGGGAAGGGGAAGCGCTCCAGCTTTTGAAAATAATACTCAATTTTTGTGGACATGTTTATTCCTCCTGATTAAAGGATGAAAAAAAGTTAGTATTCGTATATGCCGCCGCCGATGAATTCGCGAAGCAGGGAATCGGGAAGGAGCAGTTCCGGGTCAATGCTTTCAAACAGCTCGAAGGCAAGCAAAATGCTGCGCAGCTCCTCGTAGCGCTCGGCGCCCTCGGGCACGGTTTGGAAGAGCTCCGTTGCAATGTTCTTCAAAACGCATACCTCGTAGGGGAAGGAGGAGTCGAACATAAGGTCTGCTTTGTCTTTATAGGGGGAGATGTAGTGTTTCTCGCCCCGGCGGACGTTGGCCCAGAGCTTTATGGTGTACTCCGGCCCGGCTCCCCGGAAAAGGTAGTCCCGGACTGTACGACGCACAAGCCGCATCCAAGTTCCCTTAAAGACTATTTTTTCCCCGTCCACCACGTTGGAGCGGGCGCTTATATACAGCTTGAAAGCCTCCGGATGGCACTTTGTGATTTCGTCGTTCAGGGCGTGTATGCCCTCGAAAATGGCAATGTCGTCCTTACCCAGGCGCAGGGACTTGGAGGGTTCCATAATCCGCATCTGCCTGGAAAACTCGTATTTGGGAACAAATATGCGCTTCCCCTGACTTAAAAGGTCAAAGTGCTCGTTTAAAAGCTCCATGTCCAGATATTTGGGGGACTCCAAATCCGGCTCCCCTTCCGGGGTCTTGGGCCCGGAGCCGTCGGGGAAGGCCCGGAAGTAGTTGTCCATGGCTACGCTGTGGGTCTTTATCCCCCGGCGGCCCAACTCCTCTTCGATTTTCATTGCAGTAGTCGTCTTGCCGCTGCCGGAAGGGCCGGAAAGGAGCACAATGGGGCTCTGTTTCCGGTTTTCTATTATCATGTCGGCGGCTTTCACGATTTTCCGGTGATATATGGCGTCACACTCTTCAATAAAACCTCTTGGGTCGGTTTTAGCTCGAAGGTTTATTTCACTCAGATTGTAAGCCATCGTAAAACTCCTTAATTTTTGTCTTATCCGATGTTACTTTATCTATTTTACTTATATATTCGAAAGAATACTTGGGTGCAAAAACTCTTTCTATTCTTCCGGTGCCGGTAACCAGCTTGGTGGAAGCGCCGCCGCCCATGGCGAGGATGGTGCACAGCTCTTCCATTATACATATATTGTATAGATTTTCAAATCCCGGTTTTGCCCAGCCTACGTTCTCAAAACCACCTGAGATGAATTTCTGGCGGTATAGGTAGTAGGGGGCGTAGCCTGCCGCCTGCAGCTTTTCCTGGGCGCAGTTTATCATAACGCCCACGTCTTCCGCCGGGGGCAGGGCGGCGCCCTCGACAGTTATTTTTGAGCCTTTTTTCAGGGAAAGGGTGTGGACGGTGATGTTTTCGGGGTCAAGGCTCAGGACCCGGTCAAGGGTGCGGCTGAACCCCTCCGGGGTGTCACCCGGCAGGCCGGCGATAAGGTCCATGTTCACCGTAAGGCCGGGGAACATCCGCACTTTTTCTATGGCCTCAACGATATCGGCGGCGGTGTGCCTCCTGCCTATGGCCTCCAGCACGGAGTCCTCCATGGTCTGGGGGTTGACGCTCACCCGGTTTACGCCCCGGCGGCACATGACGGACAGCTTTTCCTCAGTGATGGTGTCCGGGCGTCCGGCCTCAATTGAATAATCCCGCACCGCGGACAGGTCGAAGGCCGCGGCCAGTTTTGAGCACAGCTCATCCAGCTGCTTCGCCGAAAGGGTGGTGGGGGTTCCGCCGCCCATGTAGACGGATATTACCCTCAGCCCCAGCTCCCGTGCGACCTTTGCCGTGGCCTCGATATCCCTGTGGAGGGCCTCCAGAAAGGGCGGGATGAGCTTCATGCTTTTCTCCACCGCCTGGCTGACGAAGCTGCAATAGGCGCAGCGGGAGGGGCAGAAGGGTATGCCTATATACAGGCATATGTCACGCGGCCCCAGGCTCCCCTTTACCCGCAGCCCGGCCCTGGCAGTGTGGAGGCACAGGAGGGCCTTTTCCCGGGATACGTCGTATTCGCGGCAAAACCTGGCGAGCGCCTGGGTTTCGGACATGCCCGACTCAAGGTAGGCAGTAACTATTTTGCCGGGGCGTATGCCCGTCAGGGAGCCCCAGACTGGTTTCGGAAGGCCGGACTTAATCCCCGCCCTGTAAAAGGCAAGCTTTACTATGCGCTGAAGCAGCCGGTTTTCCATAAGCCGGTCGGTAAGGGCGGACTTTAAAACGCGGGCAGAACCCGTGTGGGTCCTGCCGTCCAGATACAGCCGGCAAACGGCGGTAACGTAGGTTTTGCCCCGGCGGAGGCTTATTTCCGCCCGGTCCCCCTCGGGAGGACCCTCCGGGTATTCGGGTTTTTCCTTGGGGAACAGGGTTAACATCACCTGTTCCGCCGCATAGCGATAGTTATGTCCTATTAAATAAAGTCTCATAATATTTCACCGCTGCCAGGCGTCGGCAAGGGCCTCCAGCTGCCTGGCGAATTTCAGAATCTCCTTGTTTGCCATGCCCTCGCAGGACTGGATGACGGACATAATCCGCTCGCCCGCGGCCACAAGCTGGTCGTAGGCCGAGGGCTTTTTGGGCTGGACGGCCTTTTTAACGGTAACGCCCTGGGTGATGGTGACCGGACTGCCCAAAATCAGGTCGAAGCTGGTGCCGCTGTAAGGGGCGAAGGCTCTGTAACCCAGCTCCTTTTCCAGCGCATTTGCGAACAAATCGCAGATTTCGTCCTCGCAGTGGTTTACGAAGACCATTTCCGGCTTTTTCTCAAACCCCGCCAGCCAGTTGAGAATCCCCCTCTTGTCGGCGTGGCCGCTGACTCCGGGCAGCAGGGCAATTTCCGCCTTTACGGCTATGGTCTCCCCAAATAGCTTTACGCTCTTTGCGCCGTCGTATATTATCCTGCCCAGGGTGCCCGCCGCCTGATAGCCCACGAAGAGGATGAGACATTCAGGCCGCCACAGGTTGTGCTTCAGGTGGTGGCGGATTCGTCCCGCCTCGCACATGCCGCTGGCGGAAATGATAACCTTGGGGGTGGCATCGAAGTTGATGGCCTTGGAGTCCTCCGAGGTGATGGAGATTCTCAGCCCGGGAAACACCAGGGGGTTTACGCCCCGGCGCAGGAGGCCGGCCATCTCCTCGTCGAAATAGTCAGGGCCTGTTTCCTGAAAAATGGTTGTGGCCTCAATGGCCAGGGGGCTGTCCAGGTACACGGGAAAATCCCCGTGCCCCCGCACCAGGCCATTTTCCTTGATTTCGCGGATGAAGTAGAGCATTTCCTGCGTGCGCCCCACCGCAAAGGAGGGGATGACCACGTTTCCGCCCCTGTCCAGGGTGCGCTGGATGATGCCGGCCAGGGCGCTGATGTAGTCCGGTCTTTCCCCGTGAAGCCGGTCGCCGTAGGTGGCCTCCACAACCACGTAGTCTGCCTCCGAAACCGCCTGGGGGTCCCGGATTATGGGCTGGTTGGTGTTGCCTATGTCGCCGCTGAAGACGATTTTCCTTGTTTCGCCTCCCTCGGTGAGCCAGACCTCAATGCAGGCGGAGCCCAAAAGGTGCCCGATGTCCCGAAAACGGATTTCCACCCCTTCGGCAATTTTGACTTTCATATTGTAGGGGTAGGGGCGGAAGCATTCAAGGGCGCCCTCCGCGTCTTCCATTGTGTAAATGGGTTGGTATTCTTCTTTGCCGGAACGCTTTGATTTCCGGTTCCGCCACTCCGCCTCGGACATCTGGATGTGGGCGCTGTCGCGGAGCATGATGCTGCATAATTTATATGTGACTTTCGTACAATATATGGTCCCTCTGAACCCGTTTTTATATAACAGGGGTATATTGCCAGAGTGGTCGATATGGGCGTGGGTGAGGAGAACAAAATCTATTATCCTCGGGTCCACCGGCAGGGGCTGGTTTTCAAAAATGTCCTTGCCCTGCTCCATGCCAAAGTCCACAAGGCCGTACCTTCCGCCCACCTCGATAAGCGTGCAGCTTCCCGTCACCTCGTGGGCCGCCCCCAGGAACGTAATCTTCATGCGGGTCTCCTCCGTCTTCTATGTATTTATGTACCATAATTCCATAGTATAGCATAAAATGACGCGTCTGGAACAACTGAAACAAAAAAACCGCAGCCGATTTTACGGAAGCTGCGGTTTGCGCATTTTGGGGGCCGTTACTTCTCCATTTGGGTTCCAAAATAGAAGGATATGACCATCAAAACCACGTTTGTCACGTTGTCGGGAGAGATGCTGCCCCTTACCGCCAGAATTGCGAATACTGCGATAAGCGCAAGAGTGACCAGCGTCTTGACCTTAATCAAGGCGGCCAGATTGTTTACTATCTTCATGCTTCCTCCTTAAAAAGTCCGTTTCTGTCGCATATAACCAGAATCCGCAGCATGTCCTGGGACAGGTCCAAATCGGTTCCGGTACCCTTGAGGCTGCCGTTTCTTATGAGTTTTTCAACGGTAGGCCTGGCCCATTGGGGAAGCTCTTCCAGGGTTTTGTACCGCCCCTCTTTGGGCTCCGCGGGCTGCGAGGCCTCCACAGGCGTGGTGATATACTCGAATGGAAAGTTCTTTCCGGGGCATGCGGTGGCGTTTAAGTCGCCGTGCCTTGCCACGGTGATGCCTGGGTAGCGTTTCAGGATGTCGGACACAAGCTGCCGGCCAGATTCCATCTGGGCCCGGGGCATCTCCTCCGTTTCAAAGTTGCCCTCGAAGCATACGCCTATGGAGGTGTTGTTGTAGCCGGAGGTGTGCCCGCCTATCCAGTTTTCCGGTCGGCCGCGGTAAACGCTGCCGTCCTTGCGCACGTAATAGTGGTAGGCGATTCCCGCCCAGGAATTGGCGAGATGCCAGTTGTGAATGTCCATGGGGCCTGCCGAGCTGGCGGCGGCGTGATGCAGAACCAGGTGGGTGGTTTTGGTTCTGGCGCCGGGATTGAAGGCCCAGCTGTATTCGGGCTCAAGTATGGTCAATAAATTCACCCCCTCACCCTCAGCCCCCAGCGGGGGCCGTTTTGCACCATTATATGCAACAAAAATTCCGCGAGGGATTGAAGAATTGCGCATGAAAAAAGAGCGGGCGGGATGCCCGCTCCATTTCAGCCGAAATTAAGCCTGTTTTCCCAGCTTTTTTGCCTTACCGCGGCAATAAGCTCCAACAGCGAAGACGACCACAAAACGATGACCAGGCTCTTGGGCAGATTGCCGGGGAGGTGTAACAGAAAAATATATGTTTTCCTTAAAATGGCTGCCGCCTAAAACTGCGTCAGTATCCCTTGAATTGGCTTCCGTGTTGTGATAAAATTATTAAGGTACCTAAATTATGCCGTGCGGGAGGGAGAGAAGTGGAGGGGGATCTGGAGCTTTTCAGGCTGATGAGGCGCTGCGGGCACTTTATATACCACCGGAGCATTATGAACCAGTCCCAGAACAGGATTCTTGTCCTGCTAAGCAGGTACGGCTCCATGAGCCAGAAGGAGCTCATGGAAAAAATGAAAATCCAGGCGGGAAGCCTCAGCGAAGTCCTGGGGAAGCTGGAGGCCAACGGCTTTATTGAAAAACGCCGCTCCAGCGACGACAAGCGCAATTTCAAGCTGCTGCCGACTGAAAAAGGCAGGGCCCAGGCGGAGCATTTTGAAAGGCAGCAGGCCGAGATTGCGGAAAGCATGTTCGAGCCCCTGGACATGAGAGAAAAAGATGAACTAAAGCAGATTTTGAGCAAGCTGCTTGAGAAATGGGAAGATTCCCCCATAATTAACGATAAATGCGGAGGCGGCCATGCTTAAACGTTTTGTACAGTATTATAAACCCCACAGGCTGTTGTTTGCGCTGGACATGTCTGCGTCCCTGCTGGTTTCGCTGATAGCGGTGGTGTATCCCATGATTACCAGAACCATGCTGAACGACTTGATACCCAACCGGAAGTATGAAATGATAGTCGCCTTCGGCCTGGGTCTGCTGGCCCTGTATGTGGTGAGGATGCTGCTCAACTACTTTATACAGTACAAGGGGCATGACATGGGAATCTGCATACAGGCGCAAATGCGCAGCGACCTGTTCAACCACATCCAAAAGCTGCCCTTCAGCTTTTTTGACAACAATGAAACCGGAAAAATTATGTCCAGGCTGACGGACGACCTTTTTGAAATAAGCGAGCTGGCCCACCACGGGCCGGAAAACTTCTTAATCACCACCATCTCCATAATTGTTTCCTTTGTCTACCTGTCCACCATCAACATCTGGCTGTCGCTGATTATTTTCGCCTGCGTGCCCCTGCTTATTGCCGCGTCGCTGGTTGCAAGGAAGAAGATGAACGCGGCGTTCAGGGAAAGCCGCAAGGCGGTGGCGGAGATTAACGGGGCGGTGCAGAGCAGCGTATCCGGAATCCGGGTTACAAAGGCCTTTACCAATTCCGAAAAGGAGTCGGAGAAATTCGAGGCCGGCAACACCCTGTTCAAGGAGGCCAGACGCGACGCATACAGGGCGATGGGCGAATACCAGGCCATAACCACCTTCATTACCGACGTATTCAACGTGGTTGTCCTGATAGCCGGGGGGCTTTTTATGTATGCCGGGAAAATCAACTTCGCCGACTATTCGGCCTTCATTGTCTCCATCAACCTGTTTCTGAGCCCCATAAACAACCTTATACGCTTCATGGAGCAGTACCAGAACGGCGTTACCGGCTTCGAGCGCTTTCTTGAAATTATGGACACAGAGCCGGAAAAGGATGAGCCCGGTGCCAGGGACGCGGAAAGGCTGGAGGGGAATATCGAGTTCAGGAATGTCTGCTACGGCTACGACGATGACCCGGACGTGCTGAAAAACGTCAGCTTTAAAATCAGGAAGGGAGAAACCTTCGCCCTGGTGGGGCCCAGCGGAGGCGGAAAGACCACCATATGCCACCTTATTCCCAAGTTCTATGACGTCCGCTCGGGGGAAATCCTGATTGACGGTATAAGTATTCGGGACATAACCATGTCCTCTCTCAGAAAGAACATAGGCATAGTGCAGCAGGACGTTTACCTGTTTAACGCCAGCATAAAGGACAACATCCTCTACGGAAGGCTGGACGCCACCGACGAGGAAGTCATAGAGGCGGCCAAAAGGGCAAAAATCCACGATTTCATGATGTCTCTGGAAAATGGCTACGACACCGTCATCGGCGAAAGAGGCGTCAAACTTTCCGGAGGGCAGAAACAGAGGCTTTGCATAGCCCGGGTGTTTTTGAAGAACCCTCCCATACTGATACTGGACGAGGCCACCAGCGCCCTGGACAGCGCCACTGAAATGATGATTCAGGAGGCCCTAGACGAGCTTTGCAATGGACGTACCACCATTGTGGTGGCCCACCGCCTGTCCACTATCAGGAACGCCGACAGAATCGCCGTCATATCCGGCGGCGAAATAATAGAGGAAGGCACTCATGAGGAGCTCATGAAGGCCCGGGGGATTGTACGCAAAGCTGTACAGCCAGCAGTTTAAGGACATGGCGCTTTAGTATAAAACAGAATTGTAAACGCCGGTTTCCGCGGGAGCGGAAACCGGCGTGTCGCTTATGTGCGCCGTAAAAAGGCCTGTTTCAGCCTTGTTGTACTTTTTTCTTCATCATTAAACAATGCAGGAGCCGGTTTGTGCCGGTTTTTTGGTGAAAAAATTGAAATCTTATGGAACTTATTGTATAATAAATTATATTTTTCTCAACGGTATGCTTTTTGCAATCAATGGTTTTCAGACAGACAAATGATGGGGGAACATGATGAATAACCTTGAGATAGCATGCTTTTTGTCCCTATATAAGACAAGGGATATCGCCGCCTCCGCGGATGTTATGTGCATAACTCAACGGGCCTTTATTCAGAACATAAAGAGATTGGAAACGGAATTGGGATTTAACCTGTTCCTAAAGGACAGCAAGGGGCTGCACCCCACCATAGCCGGTGAAAAGTATTACAACTTCTTTCTTTTAAGAGGGAAAGAACTGCTCAAAAGTTCAAGTCTTTTGAACGTTGAGGAGCGGAGAAACACCCTGTACATAGGGTGGTGCAACTGGCTGGGCTGCCCGGAATTGGTTTCAGCCTGCATAAAGCGTTTCAAGGCCGGCAACCCCGATATCACCGTTGCTGTAAGGCAGATATCCGCCAAAAACCTGAAGGGACTGCTTTATGAGCGGGATCTGGACATTGCTCTCACATCCCATGTCACATCGGGAAGTTTAAAGGGCCAGATCGTGTGCAGGCAAATCTGCGAGGTTCCGCTGTACCTGCTGGTTTCCAGAAATCACAGCTACTGCAGCCACGGGGATGACCTGAAGCACTATCTTAGTCTCCCGCACATTACCTCGTATCTTGACGACGACGACGAATCCCGCATAATAACCAGGTGTATTCGTACATACAGGGTGCTTGATGTGCCGCCTCCGGAAATCAGGGTCCTGCCCAACTGGGAGTCCGTCTACGTGGAGGTAAACCTGCAGAACGGAATCGCCTTTGTCCCGGACAACAATGTGCTGAGGAACCATGACTGCTTTAACATGATTGACACCGGGCTACGGGTGCCTTTTATCACATTGACTTCGGTCGAGCCCTCCAGCAGAGGAGTGGAACCTTTCATGGAGATGCTGATGAGGGAGGCGGAGCTGAGAAATGAATAAAACCCAACTTCAGAGCTTCTTGGTGGCAGCTCAGACTCTTAGCTTTACCAAGGCTGCGGACAGACTATTCCTTACGCAGCAGGCGGTGAGCCGGAACATTATCAATCTGGAAAACGAACTGGGCGTAACGCTTTTTGCCAGAGATGTCAGAAGGCTCCGCCTTACCCCGGAAGGAGAGTATTATTACAGCTATTTCATAAACGTCAAAAAGGATTTCCAGAGCATTACCGATGAAATAAACAATCTGTACATCCATCTGGCGAAAAGGCTCAGGATTGGGTTTTCAATGTGGATCGACCCCCTGGGCAGGATTAACGAAGGGATAGAGCTGTTCAGGAAAAAACACCCGGAGGTCGGAATATCGGGCAGGCAGTACCATAACGACAAGCTCTTTGAAGAGCTATCCTCCGGAAACCTTGACGTCCTGCTTATGTCCGAAGCCCAGATTACCTGGATTCACAATTTCGAAAAGGCAGCCATAGCCTATGAGGATATCTGTTTGTATGCCCCCTCATATGTTGAAGGAGACAAGCCCGACAAGAATTTATGGGGCCTGCCCATACTCCTGAATTCCTCATGGGAGTGGTCATATTTCGAGTGGAGACAGATAATGTTCAAGGAAATGGAAAGTCTAAACCTGCAGTCCAATCGAATATACTCACTGCCCAACATGCAGTCATTGTTTGCCGAACTGGCCATAGGCGACTGCGTAACCCTGTGCGACAATAATTTCGGCCACGCGGCAAGGTATAAAAATATGAGAAGATTTCATATCGATTTCAGTTCAAAAGTCGTATGTCTATGGAACAATTCTAATGAGAATTCCCTGATAGAGGACTTTATCAGCGATATGAGGGAGGCGTTTGGCTACCGGGAATAACAACCGAGATGACATTTTCAGGCGGTATTTTTGGTTGTGAAAAGAATAACTATGGGGTAATTTTACAGGCGACTTTTTACATTCAAGCTGTATGGCCATTACAATCGCATATAAAGAAGAGCTCAGCCGCTTTTAAAGTGAGAGAGCTCTTGTTATTTTATATCATTATCTGCCAATTATTTTGTGAGATATCACTAATATTGAGCGGCCAAGACACAACTAAAAGTGACACAAAAGACAAGTATTCGGTGTTTGTAAAAATATTTCATTTATATTAAGCTTTGAGTAACAAAAAAGAAATTTCCTAAGGAGTTTCAGATATGGAGCATTTTAAGTACTTGGTTTCCCCCCTGAAAGTGGGAGGAATCACGCTGAAAAACAGAATGCTGTCCGCGCCGACCTCTCTCGCGGAATTGGGAGTTGGGGAGAGGTATTCGCCTGCCAACATCGCCTATTACAAGCTCAAGGCAATGGGCGGGTGTTCGGTGGTCACGGTGGGAGAGGGTATTGTGGATTTGGATACCGGCCGCTCGCACCCGCAGCAGATAGGGATTAACGAGCCCTCGTCCAGGCCCTATCTGGTGGAAATGGCCAACGCCATCCATTCCGGAGGGGCGCTAGCCTCCATGGAGCTGGACCACGGCGGGGCCCTGTGCGCACCGGAGTTTATCGGCGGAAAGAACGCCATAGGCCCATCCAGCTACATAGACGCCTGGGGCGACAAAATCGACGAGATGTCCGAGTACGACATCTACAGGATTGCGGACGCCTACGGGCAGGCCGCGGCGGTTGCGAAGGAATGCGGCTTCGATATGGTAATGATCCACGCCGGGCATGGATGGCTTTTGCACCAGTTTATCTCGCCGTTATTCAACAAAAGGACGGATAATTGGGGCGGATCCATTGAAAACAGGATGAGATTTCCCCTGCTGGTGGTGGAAAAGGTCCGGGAGGCCGTGGGAAAAAACTTCCCCATAGACATACGGATTTCCGCCTCGGAAAGGGTTGAGGGCGGCTACGGGATAGAAACAGGCATTGAAATAGCCAAGGCCCTGGACGGGAAGGTGGATTTAATCAACGTGTCCGCCGGCACCCAGGAAAACGAATACTCCGCCGTGCTGATGCATCCGGGAATTTTCCAGAAGCACGGGGAAAACAGCCACTTTGCGGCGGAGATAAAGAAGCACGTAAAGACCCCCGTATGCACGGTGGGCGCTTTTTCCGAACCGGAGCTAATGGAGGAGTTCCTGGAAAAAGGCGGCGCCGACTGCATAGCCATGGGCAGGGCGCTGGTTGCCGACCCGTTCCTTCCGAGGAAGGTATTAAGGGGCTGCGTCAACGACATTACCCCTTGCATCCGGTGCAGCGACTGCCTGAGCGGCATGATTGCAAACCGCGTCCTCAGGTGCGCGGTAAATCCCTACGCCGGCAGGGAACAGGAGTTCCTGACGCCGGTGGCCAAGAGGAGCGGGCGAAAGAAAATACTCATCGCCGGCGGCGGACCGGCGGGAATGCAGGCGGCTTTGGAGGCTAGCAGCGCCGGGCATAAGGTAATCCTGTGCGAGGCGAAAAACCGCCTTGGCGGGCTGTTAAAGTTCGCGGACGATGCGGATTTCAAGTCCCTTATGAAAAATTACAGGGAAAGCCAGATAAGGAAAGTCCATGAGAGCAACATCGACCTCCGCCTGAACACCAAAGTGGATAGGGCGCTGGTCGAGCAGATCAAGCCGGACGCATTAATCATTGCGATAGGCTCCGTTCCCGTGGTTCTGCCCGTACCCGGAGCGGACCTACCCAACGTTGTCATGGGAGCCGATTTGTCCAAGGACACGCCCCTGAGCGAAAAGGTAGTGATAATCGGCGGAGGCCTGGTAGGCTGCGAAGAGGCTGTGGAACTGGCCCGGGCGGGGCATAAGGTAACCGTCATGGAAATGCAAAAGGAACTCGCCCCGGACTGCGGCAGGATGCACAGGATAAATCTTCTGCACCAGATAGAGACGGAAGAAAACATCACCGTTGCCACGGGAATCAGGTGTACCCGGATAACGGAAAAGGGCGTCTACGGCGTGGATGATGAGGGCAACGAGCATTTCTATGAAGGCGAAAGCGTTGTAATGGCGGCGGGCATGCGTTCCCGCAGCGATGAAGTCGATTCCCTGCGGGGCCTTGTGCCAGACACATATGTTATAGGAGACGCCCTAAGGGCAAGAAAGGTTATGTCAGCAGTTTCGGACGCTCACGATGCTGTTGCCAGCATAGGAATTGTCTGAAAAGGGGGTGGAAAATCCGCCGAGAAGCCAAGTAGACATCAAAAGCAATATAAAAAGGAGGAGATTTGGTGAAATATTCCACTGTGGAATTGATAGCCCGCTGGGAAGGTCAGAGAGATATTAAAAACCTGATGGGCAAGTACGCCAACTGCATAATCCTGAACAGGGAGGGGGAAATCTTTGGCCTTTTCTGGTCAAAAACAAGGGAGGACATCTGCCTGGCCTTCAATGACGGATATTACAAGGGCCGCGGGGACGTTGAGGCGTATTATAAGTCCGTCTATGAAAGAAACGCCCTTGTATCCCGCCTGCTCAGGGACAGGTTCCCCGACCAGCTTGGAGGCATGAGCGACGAGGCGGTTTATGGAATCGGCCCCTTCAAGGTAAAGCCACTTGCCTGCCCGGTGATAGAAATCGCGGAGGACGGAAAGACGGCCAAAGGCCTGTGGTACTGCCAGGGAGCGTACAGCGAGGTTGGCTCCTCCGGCCCCGTCGCCTTCTGGACATGGGGATTCTGCGCTGTGGACTTTGTCCGGGAGGACAGGGAATGGAAGATTTGGCACCTGATGTATGTTAACGACGTTGATTCAATATGTGGGCAGAGCTGGGGCAAGCCCCAGAAGCCCTATGCCGAGCTGCCGGAATTTGCCGCGCTTAAAGATTTCAAATATGCCGAGTACACTCAAAAGATGGAAATCAGGCCCTATTACAGGACGGACAGGCCCCTGGTGCCGGTGCCCAGAATACCAGAACCCTATGACACATTTGAGAACACCTTCAGTTACGGGTTTTAGGAAAGGCAGGCGGAGAAATGAAAAAGCAATACACTGACGAGGAACTGATGCTGCGCGTCTGGGATGTGGAAAAGATCAAGACCCTGGTAAACAAGCGGGTGTACTACATAGCGGACGACCGCAGGGAAGACGAGCTTCGTGACCTGTGGGTAAGCGAGCCCGAGCATATGAAGACCGCCTCCTTCGGGCGCAACTGGGGCTACTACGTGGGCATGGATGAAATCAGGAAGTATTACGTCGAGAACCACAACAGGTGGCTCCAGGAGCAGATGAAGGAAAACGGCGCACACGAGGTCAACGTCGGAAACCTGTACGCCCACCCGGCCACCACCGGCCTTGTGAGACTGGCCGGAGACGGCAAGACCGCAAAGGGCTTGTGGTACTGCATTTCTCAGGAGACCAAAGCCCTCGGCGACGGAACCGCCGACGCAAGATGGATGCTGGAGAAGATGGGGATTGACTTTGTTAAAGAGGGAGACCAGTGGAAGATCTGGCACATGGTGATTGCCACCGACCTGAACTGCGAAGCCGGGGAGGACTATTCATGCCAGCCGGTTTATGTGGACTGGGACAACGACCCGGTGAAAAAGGAATTCGGCAAGCCCACAATTGAGCAGCTTACCCATGACGCCACGTTCAACTGGTGGGATGATTATCCCTTCATTCCGCAACCATATGAAACATTTACCGACGAGATAAGCTATGGTCCGGAGGGATTCAAGCCCAATCCCAACAAGGGGCTGTCTGCAGGCGAAGGGAGGGATTTTAGGTGAAAGAGCACCTCAGCTTAAGCCAGAGGATAAAAAACGCGGCTGCCAGCCAGGAAGTGGAGAATGTAAAGGCCCTGCACACCTACTATCACGGCAGGGCGGACGCCACCAGCGAATGGGCGCAAATCTGGTCCCATTCCAACGAGATATCCTGGGCCCACGCCTTCGGGCGTATGCGGGGATTTGACCAGGTTTGGTTCGGCTCCGTAACACAGTATGACAAAATTGCCTTTCAAAATTGGCTGGAGATGTTTGAAATATACCCGGAAGTGGGAGGCAAGGATCCCCGCCCGCTGATGGAGGCCTCGGTTCATACCCTGGTTACCGACGTAATAGAGGTTGCCGACGACGGAATGAGCGCCCGGGCATCCTTTATCACCCCCGGCGTTATACATTCGGTCCTCACGCCGGAACAGAAGAAATACTGCAATGTACTGTGGGAGCGGTACGGATCTGATTTCGTGTGCGAAGACGGAGAATGGAAGTACCTTCACGAGCATGTATGCCCCGATATTCTCACCCGTCTGGACTGCCTCAACTGGGCTGCAGAGGATTACCAGCGCGTAACAAATCCCGACGCCTCGGAAGCGCCGCCGGTTACTCTGGGAGCGCCTCCCGTCACGGACCCCGGTCCGATGCATGCGCCCTATTCGATACTCCAAAAGCCCCAGAATACGGTTCCCTGGCCCGAGCCGTACGAAACCCTTGACAACAATAACACCTATACGCCATTAAAATCGTCAGAAAATTAATCAGAATAAATTTTTAAAGGAGAGAATGCTATGAAAAAACTCATTTGTCTGGCGCTTGCACTGGCACTAATCTTTAGCCTGGCGGCGTGCGGCGGCGACACGAAAGACAATCACGAGGCAACAACGCCCCCCGCCGCTGATACGGGTGCCCCCAACACCGCTGACGACACAGGTTCCAGCGAATCAAATGACGGACCCAAGGTATTCGTCTATGGCGCGGATGCCAACTCCTCAACATTCGACCCTTACGCGGACCTGCAGACAAAATCCGGTATGTTTTTTGTGCAGGCCTGCGGTGAAACTCTGTGGACCATGGATGCCGACGGCAATATGATCCCCAAACTTGCCAAGTCCGCGGAGTGGACCGACGATCTGACGCTTACCATTAAACTCCGTGAGGGCGTAAAATACTCCAACGGCAATGATTTTACAGCCGACGACGTTATATATTCTCTGACACTCATGAGCACCACTGGCAGAACCGAATCCATGCTGCAGGCTGTGGATTTTGAGAAGACCAAGATTGTTGACGACTACACTATCGAGCTTGCTTTCACCACCTACGATGCGGCCTTCATCGATACTCTTGGAAACGCCAGTTTCTGCATGCTGGATAAGGAATACTGCGAGTCCAGAGGCGACTTCGGCTGGTTCGTCGGCACCGGACCTTACAGGCTGGCTGGCGACGGTGAGAGCGACAAGAGCGGCTGGGTTGAATCTGTTGAGTATCGCCTGGTCCGCAACGAATACTACTGGGGAGAGGCCCCCTATTACGATGAGCTGATCTGCAAATTCTACTCCGAAGAGGCAACCAGATATTCCGACCTGGTGGCCGGCAACCTGGACGCGGCTATTTTCAGTGAGTCTACATATATAAACAACCTTGGAAAAGGCGCGGTTGCCGACTGCGTCCTTGTCCAGAAGAAGCTTCCCAGCGTGTTTGGTTTCACACTGGCTGTTGGTGAGGGAAGCAATATGGCCCTCTCCGATATCAATATAAGAAAGGCAATGGCACACGCCCTGGATATCAACGCAATCGTCGAGAGCCTGGGCGAGGGAGTCTACAGCGTGGCGGATTCCATCCTGACCGACAGCAACTGGGCTTATCACAAAGTTGGTGTTTACGAGTATGATCCTGAGTATGCGGCCCAGTGTCTGGCCGAGGCCGGCTACAGCACCTCCAATCCCCTGACAATTCGCCTGGTGGCTGAATCCTCCGCCTTCAATTCCGCAGTGGCGGAAGCAGCTCAGGCCTATCTTGCCGAAATCGGAATCAAACTTGATCTGAGCGGAATGGGCGACTTCTCGACAATACTGCCCAGGCTTATTGCAGGCGACATGGAAGCTTCCATCGGTACGCCTTCTAACGGTTCCGGCAACGACCCCGCCTCCCTGCTGCAGCAGATGGGCCCCGCTTCCCACAACGGTCTGCAGAGAGTTACGGATCCTGAGCTTGTCGAACTGTTCAACGCCGGCAGCTCCAGCCGCGACAATAATGAACGCATAGAAATTTATAAGGAGTTCCAGCAGAAAGTACATGACAAGTACTGGAATATACCCTTGTGGGTCGACTCACTGAACTATGGCGTCAACGCCAAACATTCAAGCTTTGAGTCTGCTCTGGATGTCAACTGCCAGCTGAATCCCTGCCTGCTGACCGACTAACTGCCGCTACAGTTAAGTGCCCGCGGCAAACCCGCGGGCATTTCCCCATAAGGAGGATACACGTGATAAGGTATATATGTAGAAGGATACTTCTTATTATTCCTGTACTGCTGGGCGCCATAATCATAGT
This sequence comes from Oscillospiraceae bacterium, assembly GCA_050944015.1. Classification (GTDB taxonomy): domain Bacteria; phylum Bacillota; class Clostridia; order Oscillospirales; family Oscillospiraceae; genus DUOX01. The sequence goes on along the minus strand of JBMNQG010000029.1, from coordinate 4,661 downwards.
TTTCACCATAAACTATTTCAGCGAGGCTAATCCTGCCATGATTAAGCTTGGGCTTGCGGCGACCGACCCGGAAAAGCTTGCAGCCATGGAAGCCGAAATGGGGCTGGATCAGCCGTATTTCGTACAGCTGGGAAGGTATCTTCTTGGTTTGGTTCAAGGCAACCTGGGAGATTCGTATGTTTATGACAAAACAGTCAGCGAGCTGATACTCACCCGGATACCCAATACTTTGAAAATGAGCATCGGCGCTATTCTGATGTCGATAATAATAGGGATCCCCCTGGGACTGATGGCCGCATTGAGGCAAAATACCGCGATAGACTATGCCACAACAAGTTTTGCCATACTGATGAACGCAATGCCGGGATTTTTGGTGGCGGTTGTTCTTATGCTTGTCTTTTCCGTGAAATTAAAGTGGTTCCCGGTCTCCGGAGCCGACAGCTGGAAGAGTTTCGTGCTGCCTGTCATAGCATCGGGAATCGGACCTATCACGCAAAACGCCCGTATGACAAGATCCTCCGTGCTAGAGGTTATACGCCAGGATTATGTGTCGACGGCAAGATCCAAGGGCATCGCGGAAAAATATGTGATTTTCAGGCATATTCTGAAAAACGCCCTTATCCCCATTATAACACTGATCGGTTCATCCCTGGGCACCTGCCTTACGGGCTCCATACTGGTGGAAATGATATTCAATATTCCCGGCATGGGAATGCTTATCAACTCCTCAATAATGGCCCAGGACTATATAACCGTGCAGGGGTGCGTTCTGGTATGCGCGGCCGTGGTCACAATAATGAATTTGATTACGGACCTGACATACGCCATTGTTGACCCTCAGATTAGAGCCCAGTATTCGGCAAGCGCCGGCAAAAAGAAAAAGCAGCTTCAGAAAGCGTAAAGGATGGTGAACGCATGAAAGCTGAGAAAGTAAGGGTAAGTCCCCGGCAAGAAAACATAAGATTGAAAAAGCGCAGCAATTTCGGCGAAATCTGGCACAGGCTCATAAGAAACCCCGTAGCGCTAATTTGCCTGACGTACCTGGCGGTTTTGCTGATTGGCATCATATTTGCGGATGTAATCGCTCCGTACGAATACGACCAAACGGATTTGAAATCAAGATTTTTGCTCCCCAGTAAGGAACATATAATGGGAACCGATGATTTTGGAAGAGATTTGTTTACCCGCTTGCTTTATGGCGGACGCACCTCTCTGCTTGTGGCGGTTATAGCCGTCGCCATTGGAATAGGGGCGGGCATGATTATAGGAGCCGCCTGCGGCTACTTTGGCCCCGTCGTTGACAATATCCTTATGAGGTTCATGGATATTATCATGGCAATCCCGGGCATGCTGCTGGCAATTTGCGTGTCCGTTGCCCTGGGCTCCGGCATAGTGAATACGGCAATCGCCATCGCCGTGGGCACCATACCGCTGATTGCCCGGCAGCTTCGGTCTTCCACGCTGCTTATCCGCAATCAGGAATACATAGAGGCGTCCAGGCTGTTTGGCGCCGGCAGTGTTAAGATTATAATCTCCCATGTTATACCCAACACTCTCGCGCCGATTATTGTGCAGGCGTCTCTTTACATAGGAGGATCCATAATGGCCATTGCAGGACTGAGCTTTCTCGGCCTGGGCGTAAAGCCTCCGACACCCGAGTGGGGCAATATACTTGACAATGGCCTGAACTATATCTATGACGCGGCCACAAGATGGCATGTGATTCTGTTCCCGGCATTGATAATCGTCGTTACAATGCTGGCATTTAATCTTCTGGGCGACTGCCTGAGAGACGCTATGGACCCGCGCATGAAAAAATAGCCTTTGAGCCGTAACAAAAAAACGCTACTTTGCCAAAAAGGAATGGTCGTTAAATGAGTTTACTGGAAGTTAAAGACTTGGTTATACGATATGATACCGAAGACGGCAACGTACATGCCGTCAATGGGGTAAGCTTTTCCATCGAACCAGGCGAAACCCTGGGGCTTGTGGGTGAAACCGGCGCCGGGAAGACCACAACCGCCCGCGGAATACTCAGGCTTGTTCCCGAACCAGGCAAGATACTCGGGGGAAGTATCTTATACAAGGGAAAAGACATTTTGCAGATGTCCAAAAAAGAGGTATTGGATATCCGCGGCAACGAGATATCAATGATATTCCAGGATCCCATGACAGCCTTAAATCCGGTAATGACGGTAGGCGCTCAGGTTTGCGAGGTTATTGAACGCCATCAGAACTGTTCCAAGCAGGAATCCAGGGAAAGGATGATTTCAATACTGGGCAAGGTTGGAATACACGAAGAGCGTGTTGACGACTACCCCCATCAGTTTTCCGGCGGCATGAAGCAGCGGGTTGTCATTGCCATAGCTCTGGCTTGCAACCCCAGCTTACTGCTTGCGGACGAGCCTACCACGGCGCTGGATGTGACAATTCAGGCGCAGGTTATGCGCATGATTAATGATCTGAAGAAAGAATTTGGCACGTCAATGGTACTTATTACTCACGACCTGGGTATAGTGGCAAGCTCCTGCGATAAGGTCGCGATCATGTACGCGGGAGAAATTGTTGAATGCGGCAATCTGGAACATATCTTTGATTATGCAACTCATCCTTATACAGTTGGGTTGTTTGGCTCCATTCCAAGACTGGACTTGGAAACCGACAGGCTAAAGCCGATTATGGGATTAATGCCGGATCCGGTTAATCTGCCGACGGGCTGCAAATTCCACCCCCGTTGCCCGCATGCCATGGAAAAATGCTCTACGGAAATACCCGCTTCTTACGAGGTGGCACCGGGACACCTGGTAAAATGCCATCTTTGCAGGAACTACAAGGAGGGCGAATAATCATGGGAGTTATGGTTGAGGCAAGGGGGCTTTGCAAATACTTTAAAACTGCCCGGGGAATGCTTCACGCTGTTGAGGATTTGAGTTTTAAGATAGAGGAAAAAACCGTCCTGGGAGTTGTGGGCGAGTCGGGATGCGGAAAATCCACCTTGGGCCGCATGCTGGTGGGCCTGCATGACAGCACCAGCGGAAATCTTCTTTTTAACGGCGAGGATGTGACCAGGCCGGACAAGAAGACCAAAAAAATGCTGTACAAACAGCGGCAGATGATTTTTCAGGATCCCTACTCTTCGCTTGACCCTAGAAAATGCGTAAGCGATTTGATTGCCGAGCCTCTGAGAATAATGAAAATCAGCAGGTCGAGGGCCGAAATCGAGGCGAGGGTGGCGGAGCTTATGGACACGGTGGGCCTTGCCCGCAGGTATGCCTACGCATATCCCCACGAGCTTGACGGCGGCCGGCGCCAGAGAATCGGTATCGCCAGGGCCCTTGCCGTGGAGCCCAAGTTTATAGTCTGCGACGAGCCTGTCTCCGCCCTGGACGTTTCGATTCAGGCCCAGATTCTCAACCTGCTTCAGGACCTGCAGGACGAAAAAGGGCTTACATACATGTTTATTACCCACAACTTGTCCGTGGTTAAACATATATCCGACGAGATACTGGTCATGTACCTGGGCTGCGAAGTGGAACACGCGAAAACCAGGGAACTGTTTGCAAAACCGCTGCACCCCTACAGTAAAGGTTTACTGTCGGCCATTCCGATTCCTTCAATTCACGTTGAAAGAGAAGAATTCATCATGCCCGGCGAAGTGGCTTCCCCCATAGACCCCGAGCCGGGCTGCAGATTCGCTTCAAGATGCCAGTATGCCAGAGAGATTTGCACCCGCGAGCTGCCGAAGCTGGAAGAAGTGCTGCCGAACCACTTCTGCGCGTGTCATTGCGTGCGGGAGATTAACAATCTTCCGCCGGCCGGCGGCGCCGCGCAGGCAGCCGGCGCAACTCAAAAAGAAGAGCCGGCCTCCGCAATTTAAAACAACTCTCTGCAATTCGCACAAACAAAACAGGCCATGGGCTAATAAGCTCATGGCCTGTTTTGTTTTCGGGCGGTTTGTTCCCATGACGTTTCGGTTCGCGCCGTATTGTTTTTACACCCGGCGCTTATCTTTCAACCGGCGTAACAAACCGGCTTTTCAATCGCTGAAAACGTCGTCATCTCGTTTAATCGGAAGAAATTGACTTTCGAATTCAAAAGCTATATAATGCGGACAAGTAATTGTTAGGCATGGGAAAAGCATGGAAAAACCAGGGTAAAAGGACATTCTTTCCGAAGCGGCCAGGGTGAAGAGGCGGAAGAAGAGACTCAAAAAATGCATTTGAGCGTTTTTTGGCGTTATTGATTGCTCTTTCCGTATACAAATATCAGGTTACCTTTACAACTGAAAAATGGATAAGATTTCCGGACGCTGGGGAGACCAAAAAACAGGGAAAAGGGAGGGAACGTAATGGTTTTTGTATGTTACCCGAAATGCACCACCTGCCAAAAGTCTAAACGGTGGATGGAGGCAAGGGGGATTGATTTTGAGGAAAGGCATATTAAGAAAAACAACCCCACTGTTGAGGAATTGAAGGACTGGCATAAAAAGAGCGGCCTGCCGCTGAGAAAGTTTTTCAATACCAGCGGGCGGCTTTACAAGGAGCTGAATCTGAAGGACAGGCTGCCGTCCATGAGCGAGGATGAACAGTTCAGCCTTCTGGCATCGGACGGCATGCTTGTAAAGCGCCCGATTCTCATCGGCGACGGATTTGTTCTGGTAG
>JBMNQG010000028.1:0-26577 GCA_050944015.1 Oscillospiraceae bacterium | reverse complement strand
AGACGCTTTTGCGTTTATTTTACTGCTAATTATACTGTTCCTGCGGCCCCAGGGCATACTTGGCCGTAAGCGGATTACCAAGGTATAAGGAGGTGCGACTGTGAAGAAAGTAAAATTGAGAACAAAAATTATCATCGCAATCGCATTGCTCCTTGCAATTGCCGTTCCGCTTCTCACCAGCAAAAACCGCTACTACATGGATGTTTTTATTATGTTGGGCATCTATGTTATCCTGGGTTCCGCCATGAACCTGCTCATTGGATATACGGGACAGATCTCGCTGGGCATGGCCGGCTTCTACGGCATAGGTGCGTATACCTCCGTACTGCTGGTAATGAAGGCCAACCTGCCCTTCCTTGTGGCCCTAATCTGCGCAGTGATACTCTGCTTTATTATCGGCTACTTCTTAGGTTTTCCCAGCACCAAACTGAACTTCATTTTCTTGGGCCTGTCCACAGCCGGACTGAACACTATAATTCAGCTGATTATTACTAACTCCAAATTCACAGGCGGCGCCTCTGGTATCACCAGCATACCTTCGGTAAAGCTCTTTGGTGAACCCATGACAAAGCTTCAGTACTACTACATGGTTTTGGTATTTGTTCTTATTGTTTTATTCATATGCTACCGCATTGTGAACTCAAAAACCGGCCGTGCTCTTATGGCCATCAGAGGCAATCCCATTGCCGCCTCTGCCGTGGGCATTAACGTAAACCGTTATAAGCTTCTGGTTTTTGCCATCGTATCCGCCATGGCCGGGGTGGCAGGTGTGCTTTATGCCTTTAACATACGCTATATTCAGGCAGAGGCCTTTACCACCAATATGTCTTTTAAAATCCTGACCATGGGCATTATCGGCGGGATGGGGGATCTGGGCGGTGGTGTCGTCGGCTCTCTGGTAGCAGGCGCTCTTCCCGAGTTCCTGCGGGATTTGAGCAAATACCAGATGACCATCTACGGCCTGCTTATAGTTTTGGTGCTGCGCTTTATGCCGCGAGGTATTATATATCCCATCCATATCGGACTGGATAAGCTGGAAGCATTGTTTAAGAAGATTTTTTGCAAAAACAAAAAGTCCGATAACACAGTAAAGGAGGCGTGATCCATGGGGGCTATTTTAAAAACTGAAGCTGTCACTATGCGTTTTGGCGGCCTGACCGCCGTGGACTCCGTGGATCTGGAGATCCAGGAAGGAGAAATCCATGCTCTCCTGGGACCCAATGGTGCCGGCAAGACAACCCTGTTTAATGTAATTTCCGGTATATATATACCAACTTCCGGCCGGGTGTTGTTCAAGGGCGAGGAAATCAACACCAAAAAGCCCCACGAAGTTGCGGAGCTAGGCATAGGCCGTACTTTCCAGAACATCCTGCTGTTTGACGACCTGACCGCCTGCGAGAACGTTATGATAGGCCGGCACCTTAAAACGAAGCAGCCGCTGGTAGAGTCCATTTTCTGCACTCCCCGCATCCGGCGGGAAGAAAAGCTGTCCCGGTCACGCTCCCTGGAGCTGCTGGATTTTGTCAATCTTGGCGATGACGCCGAAAAGAAGGCCGGCAGTCTGCCCTATGGCAAGAAGCGCCTGTTGGAGATTGCCCGTGCCTTGGCATTGGAACCCACCATGCTACTGCTGGACGAGCCCGCCGCCGGAATGAACCCTTCGGAAAGTATAGAACTCATGGAGACCATCAACAAGATCAGGGACAGTAGCGTCACCATCCTTATTGTGGAACACAATATGCGTGTGGCCATGGGTATTTCCGATGTGGTGACAGTCCTGAATCACGGACAAAAAATCGCCGAGGGTGTACCGGCTGAGATCCAGCACAATGAGGCTGTGATTGAGGCTTATCTCGGAAAGGGAGGCGGGCATCAGTGAGCACAATTTTAAAGGTTAACGACTTGACTGCCCACTATGGCAGCATAAATGCACTTAAAGGAATCTCCCTGGAAGTCGAAAAGGGGGAAATAGTCACCGTTATCGGGGCCAATGGCGCAGGCAAATCCACACTGCTCAAGTGCATTGTCGGCGTGATGAATAAAAGTTCCGGTACTGTGGAATTTGAAGGCGTTGACATTACCAAAGCCGGTTCGGATAAGATAGTCAAAATGGGTATCGCCATGGTGCCCGAGGGACGTCAAATCTTTAGTGAGCTGAGCGTACTGGAAAATTTAAAAATGGGCGCATATACCCGCGGCAAAAAGGAGGATCTGACATCGGATTACGACCTTGTGTTCAGCATTTTTCCCAAGCTGAAGGAGCGCGCCAATCAAAAAGGCGGTAGTCTATCCGGCGGTGAGCAGCAGATGCTGGCTGTCAGCCGGGCGCTCATGTCCCGGCCAAAGCTGCTACTCATTGACGAGCTGTCTATGGGCCTGGCCCCTGTACTGGTGGAGTCCCTATTTGACGCATTGATTGACATCAACCGCAAGGGAACCACCATCGTGCTGGTAGAGCAAGATGCAAATTTGGCACTTAAGTTCTCTAATAGGGCCTACGTTATAGAAACCGGCACCGTGGCTCTCAGCGGCAAGTCCGCAGATTTGTTGGAAGATGACCGTGTCCGTGAAATCTATCTAGGTGGCTGATTAAACAATCCTGGCAGATTATTTTTTGAAAGGATGATTACCATGTACGAACTTCTGATTAAGAACGGCTTGGTGTATATGGAGGGGCAGTTTTTGCCAATTAATATATGCAGCGCCGACGGCAAGATTGTCGCTCATCTTCCCCACGGAACAGAGCCTGAAGCCGCCAAAGTCATTGACGCCAAAGGCCGTCACGTATTCCCCGGCTTTATAGATCCCCACTGTCACCTGCGTGATCCGGGTCTTACCCACAAAGAGGACTTCTATACCGGCACATGCGCCGCCGCCAACAGCGGCTACACCTTTGTCTGCCCCCAGCCCAACGTAAAGCCCGTTCCCTCCACTTTGGAGACTTATATGCAGGAAGTCGAGGCAGGCAAGGCCCGCGCCATTGTGGATTTCTCCCCTGTGGGTTCTCCCCTGGGCACTGCCGAGGACGTAAAGCAGATAGCCGAGGCGGGTACCATCTTCTTTAAGATTTTCCAAAAGGTGGCCACATATCCCTATAACACTACTGCCGGTACTTTAGATACACACAAAATCTATAAAGCCTTTGAGAACGTGGCCGCTACCGGAAAGTACTGCTGCATACATCCCTTTGACAAGTACTTTTTTGACGCCGCTGTAGAGGAGACCAAGGCTCAGGGACTGCCCGTCACCTTGGAGAACGTCCGCCATAAGTGGTACACCGATGAGGAGATGAGCGGCGCTGTCTGGCAGCTGGCCTACTTTGCCCGTAAGACGGGTATGAAGTGGTATGCCATGCACGCCTGGATGCCCGGTTACATCGATTTGCTACGCCTGTTGAAGGCCGAGGGCAAGATGACCATAGTGTCCAGCTTCGAATACATGCCCTCCATAGATGCCCCCGATGAGATATACCATATCCCCACTGGAAAGAACATCATTGTGGATCACGACGCCCGTCCCGACAAGGAGAAGATTTGGGAGGCAGTCCGGGACGGCACGCTCCAAATGATAGGCTCTGACCATGCGCCCCATGCGCCCGAGGAATATAACCACCTGGACGCACTGAACACCGGGGCCGGATTTGCCATGCTGGACTTCTTCGGACACCTGTTGGTCAGCCATATGAACGAGGGGTGCTACAGCCTGCAGCGCCTGGTAGAGATTACCTCAGTAAACTTTGCCAAGGCCTTTAACCTCTATCCTCGCAAGGGTTCCAACCTGATTGGCACTGACGCCGACTTTACCATTGTGGACCTGAATGAGGAGTGGACCATCGACAAGAATTACAAGGTATATTCCAAATCTCAGGTCAACCCCTATATCGGACGCAAGATGAAAGGAAAGGTCAAGAATACCGTGGTGCGCGGTCGTGTTATAATGAGCGACGGCGTTGTGGATTGCAAACCCGGCTGGGGCCAGTACGTCACCAACAACTAAGTCTATGAAAATCACAGACGTAAAAATAAGGACACTAGTGGGCATCGATGAGAAGCCTGGGATGATTTACGACAATAAAAAGGTGGTCCGTGTGGCGCCCACCGATATTCATCCGGACTATAAGAAGAAGGGGCACATAAGCGTAACCCATGTGCCCCAGCCGGACGGCACATATCGTATCACCCAGAATTTTCTGTTGGTCGAGACTGACGAGGGAATTACCGGCGTGGTGGGCCCCATCAGCAATCCGATGCCGTCAGTGTATATACTGACCTATTTAAAACCCATTCTAATAGGTCAGGATCCTTGGAACGTCGAGAGGCTCTGGGACATTATGTACCGGGCCTGTATCAACGGCCGAAAGGGCGAGAATATGCAGGCCATCAGCTATGTGGACTGCGCCCTGTGGGATATACGCGGTAAAGCCTGCGGACTGCCCCTCTATAAGCTGCTGGGGGGAAGAGTGCAGAAGAGGATACCGGCCTATGCTAACACCGCAGGCTATCCCCAGGATCCCGAAAGCATAGCAGAGGCCGTCAAGAACCTGAAAAGCCGCGGCTTCACCGCCATCAAGTGGGGAGTCTCCTACGGCCCCGCAGCCGGAGACGAGGGCATGAACAAGACCGTGGAAACTGTTCGCCTCCTCCGTGAGGCGGCCGGTGATGACGTCATGTTGGCGCTGGACGCCTGGTCCAGCTGGGATGTGCGCTACACCATGCGAATTGCAGAGCGGCTTAAGGAATACGGCCTGGCCTGGATTGAGGAGCCGGTTATGGCCGACCTGGTAGAGAGCTATTCCTACCTCAATGCCCGCTGTCCCATACCCATCTCGGGCGGTGAGCACGAGTACACCCGCTGGGGCTTCAAAAGACTGCTGGATGCGGACGCCTGTGCGCTGTATCAGCCGGACCCGGCCTGGAGCGGCGGCATATCGGAAGTTAATCGCATTATGGCCCTGATCTCCGCCTATGACCGACAGGTCTCTCTCCACAACAGCCTGCCGAGCCTTGGCGTACATATGTCATGTTCATATCCTTCAAGCCTGGTTCCGATAGCGGAATATCTAATGCTGGTAGGGGAGGCCTCTCAATACTTTCTCAAGACTCCGTGCCGGCCCGTGGACGGTTATTTCACGCCCCCTGAAGTGCCCGGTATTGGTCTGGACATAGACGAATCTAAGGTTTATGAGTCCTTCTATATGGAAGCTTAAAGTTACTTTTGCCGGGCGGTTCCCCCTTGGGCGCCGCCCGGCTGTACTTTAACAGAAAGGAACAAACATATGAGTACACTGGAACAGGTCATTGGCGGAATCCGGTTCCGCAGCCCGCTGGTGATTGGCGCCGGCCCCCTTTCCGACAGGGTAGACCTGATAAAAAAAGCGGCTGACTGTGGAGCAGGCGCCGTCAGCATTAAACAGACTGCATGGACAGAGCCACGTCCCGGTGTGCGCAAGATGTGTGCCCAGCGGGGGCTGTATTTTTTCAACCCCAGCGACAGGCGGCTCAGTCCCAAAAAAACCGTGGAGCTTATCCGGCAGTGCAAAGAAGCTACGGACATTCCTCTCCTTGCCAATATCCTGGGTGCCGGTGAAAACGTGGATACTTGGGTAGAGCTGGGGCAGCAGCTGGAAGAGGCCGGCGCCGACGGGCTGGAGCTTAACTTTGCCTGTCCTAATCCGCCGGCCAAAATTGGCGAAGGCGGTTTCCAGTACGGCGCCAGCATGAGCCAGGACCCAATAAAAGCAGCCGCCGTTATTTCGGCGCTGGCAAAAGCGGTAAATATCCCCGTTTGGGTAAAGTTTTCCGGCGACGGGACCAATACTGCGGCCCTGTGCGCTGCGGCGGCAGAAGCCGGTGCCAGTGGCGTTACGGCCTTTTGCAGTCCCCGCGGCACTTTTCCCATTGATATTTTTAACGGCGGCCGCCCCAAGCTGGCTGACCTGCAAAGGTGCAGCCTTGGCGGCATCAACGGTCCTGCCATCAGGATGGCCTCAAACCGTGTGGTTGTGGAGGCGGCCCAGGCTGCGCCCTCCCTTCCCATTATGGGCGGCGGCGGCATATCCCGTGCAGAGCATGTCATAGAGACCATTATGTTTGGCGCCTCCCTGGCCTTTATATTTACCCAGGTAATGCTGGAGGGCTTTGAGATACTGACCAGGCTGAATAGTGAGATTCTCCGATTTATGGAGGAAAACGGCTATGAAACCATCGAGCAGATGCGCGGGCAGGCGCTAAAGTACATAATACCAAACAGCGAACTGGACTATGCCATTGGCCCGCCTGCCAAGGTTAATCCTGAGCTCTGCCGTGGCTGCGGCACCTGTGCCAAGATTGCCTTCTGCCGCGCCATCCAGCTCCAGGAGCGGAAAGCGAAAGTGAACCCGGAAAAGTGCGAGTGCTGCGGCCTTTGCGCCTCTCTTTGCCCTGCCAACGCCATATATTTTTAACTTTAGATATAAAACGGACATCCCCTGACGTCAAAGACATCTACGTCAGGGAATGTATTATATTAACGAAAATTATCTGTGAGCAGCGCCTACAAGTGAGGTCAAGCTGTCCAGACTTTCCTTTTCCATATAAAGCTCAAGGCCCTCCACTATCCGTTCAATAACATCCGGCTGGACAAACTGTGCGCTTCCCACGCCTACGGCAGTAGCACCGGCCAGCATGTACTCCAGTACGTCCTCCCAGGTGTAGACGCCGCCGCTGGCTATGATGGGCATCTTCACCGCCTGATAAAGATTCCAAACGCGCAGTACACCAATGGGCCGGATAGCGGGACCGCAGATAGGGCCTACTACGTTGCCTATGGCGGGCCGCCTTGTTTTAACATCTATTTTTAGCCCCAGAGGGGTATTGGAGGTATACAAAGCGTCTATGCCGGCCTCGTCTATAGCAGAGGCCACCTCCAGATAGTTTTCAAAGTTGGTGTTAAATTTATAAAATATAGGCAAGGACACAGCAGATTTGACAGCTTTGATTAGGTCAAAGGCAGCCTGTGGGTCCCTGCTGAAATAGCCCACGCCAAATTTAACATTGGGGCAGGCGGCGTTTAACTCCAGGGCCGCAATTTGGTCGCCGTAGCGCTGGGAAATACGGCAGCACAGCTCCACATACTCCTCAATTGTATCGCCGGCAACGCTGACAATAATCTGGTCGCGGTCCAAAGCCTCCAGCACCTTGGGCATTGTGTCATCCATGAAAAAATCCGGGCCGGGATTCTGCAGGCCGATAGAAGAGATGATACCAGCGGGCACCTCTGCAACCCTCTCGGGGGGGTTACCGCTCCGGGGTGTATAGGTGACGGTTTTCAAAGTCACCGCGCCATAGCGAGACAGGTTGGTATATTCTTTTAGCTCATAGCCGTAGCCGGTACAACCGGATGCACCGAGGACAGGATTGCGAAATTCTACCTGTCCCAGCCTTGTTTTAAGGTTCTTCATGGAAGGACACCTCCTCAGCATTGAAAACCGGGCCGTCTTTGCAGGCTTTTTTGTAGGTCAGCCCCTGCTCTGTCCGTATGGCGATGGCGCAGCCCAAACAAATGCCGATACCACAGGCCATGTGCCGTTCCATGGACAACTGGCATGGGATGTTCATAGCCACGCTTATCCCAGCCACAGTCTCCATCAACCCATCGGGACCGCAGCAGAACACCCGGTGGACTCCCTTTTCCAATATTGTTTTTACTGCGGCGGGGAGGGCGGTGCGGTTTTCGGCAAAACTGACATTCATGCGCTCCGGATCGGACAGCGCTTCCAGCAGCTTACTGTAACGCTTAGGGGAGAACAGCAGGTGTACCTGTTTACCCTGTTTTAGCAGTTGCCGGGCAAGGAAGTTTAATGGGGCCAGGCCGATGCCGCCGCCTATCAGAACGAAGGTCTCGTCCTTTTCCGTCCAGAAAAAGCCGTTGCCCAGTGGGCCCAGTACATCCACTTCCATGCCGGGCTCCCAGCGGGTCATATACTCGGTACCCCGCCCCACCGTTCTTACCAGCAGGGTGAAAGTGTCGCCCTCAACATCAAAAATACTGAGTGGCCGGCGCAGGAAGGGGTCCAGGCTGTCGCTTATTTTTAATTCTACAAACTGCCCAGGTCTGGCAGCCCGGGCAAGTTCAGGGCAATTAAAAACGTATAAGGTATCGCGCTCCGTCACAGAACGCAACTCAATCAATTTAGCTAGCATAATGTCTCTCCTCAGATACGGGCTACTCCGGTGCTTCGGGCGGCATCTGCCACAGCGGCGGCCACCGCCGGAGCGACGCGGGGGTCGAAAGCAGCAGGGATTATGTTATCAGCTCGAAGTTCCTCGTCGGAAATCAGATTGGCAATGGCTTGAGCCGCAGCCATCTTCATCTCCTCGTTAATAGCGCTGGCCCTGACGTCGAAGGCGCCCCTAAAGATACCGGGGAAGGCAAGCACGTTGTTTATTTGGTTGGGGTAATCGCTGCGGCCAGTGGCAACGACGGCTGCCCCGCCAGCCTTTGCCTCCTCAGGATAAATCTCGGGAATGGGGTTTGCACAAGCAAATATGATGGCGTTCCGGTTCATGCTCCTGACCATCTCCGTGGTCACCGTGCCGGGGCCAGACACTCCGATAAACACATCGGTACCAACAAGCATATCCGCAAGGGTACCCTTCTTCCGGTTCCGGTTTGTTATCTGGGCTATCTGCTCTTTTATAGAATTCATGCCCTCATTGCGGCCCTCATATATGGCGCCCCTACGGTCACACAGGCTTATGTCCTTGACGCCTGCGGACAGCAGCAGCTTGCAGATGGCAATGGCCGCTGCACCTGCGCCGCTAATTACTACGCGGATTTCTTCTAACTTTTTGCCTACCACCTTGAGGGCGTTAATCAGGCTGGCCAGGGTTATGACGGCAGTGCCGTGCTGGTCGTCGTGGAAAATTGGAATGTCACAGCAGGCCTTCAGCTTTTCCTCGATTTCAAAGCAGCGGGGGGATGAAATATCCTCCAGATTGACGCCGCCGAAGGAACCGGATATGAGCTGGATGGTGCGGACAATCTCGTCAACGTCTTGACTCTTGATGCAAAGAGGGAAGGCGTCTACGCCAGCCAGCTCTTTGAAGAGTACGCATTTGCCCTCCATGACAGGCATGGCTGCCTCGGGGCCGATATCGCCCAAGCCAAGGACCGCGCTTCCATCAGTGACTACCAGGCACATATTCCAACGACGGGTGAGTTCATAACTCCTGTTTACGTCTTTCTGTATCTCCAGGCAGGGCTGGGCCACACCGGGGGTGTAGGCAAGGGACAAGTCGTGAGTGTTCTTCACAGGGACGGTGGATATTACTTCAATTTTGCCGCGTTTTTCATAGTGAAGCCTTAGGCTTTCTTCCATAATAGAGGTCATAAAATCACTCTTTTCTCAGGTTTTGTGTGATTTGCCTGGCCAGTTCCGGACATGCGCCGATATACTGCATGGGGTCAAGTAGGTTGTGAATTTGTTCCGGAGCCAGAGCGTCTGTCACGGTTTCATTCTTTTTCAATTCTTCCTCAAAATTTTTATTATTCAAAAATGCATTTACGGCAATTTTTTTGACAAGCTCATGCGCATGCTGCTTGCCTATCTTGCGGCCCAGTTCCAGCATGATATTTTCGGATTGGGTCAGGCCTCCCAGGCGGTTAAGGTTGGCCAGCATATTGGCTTCGTTGACCTGCAGCCCAGCCATCAGGTCGTCCGCCCGGTCCAACAGCTCTGCGGCTGCCACGCAGCATTCCTCTATGTGCTCCCGCTCTCCTACAAAGTGCATGATGTTCCGCTCGTGGTCAACACACATCATCTCCAGCACTGCGGCGTTGTGATACCGGATATCCCTGACAAGGCTCATCATGTGCTGGGTGGATGTGGGGTTTACCTTGTGTGGCATGGTGGAGGAACCAACCTTGCTGTCATCCCAGGGCTCGGACAGCTCGCCGTATTCGGTACCCATCAGCAGGTATACCTCCTGAGCAATACGGCCCAAGCAGCCGCCGATAAGAGCCAGGCTGCCCACAAACTCGGCCAGACGGTCCCGGCTAGCATGCCAGCAGATGGCAGGTACGCCAATGCCTAATTCTTCCGCCATCTTCTCCTGGATGGCAGGGCCGTCATTTCCGAAGGATACCATGGAGCCCACGGCACCGGACATCTGGAGGACCAGAATGCGCTCGCGGCTCTGGTCCAAACGCTGTATACAGCGCTCCAGCTCGTCGGCCCATATGGCTGCCTTATAACCGAAGGTAATGGGAAGCGCCTGAACATTGTGGGTGCGGCCTATCATGGGCGTATCTGCATACTTCTCACAAAGGTCGAGGACTGAATTTTGTATGCTTACCAACTTGGCCCTGGCCAGGTCGAACATTTCCTTTAGGGCTAATACCATGGCGGTGTCCATAATGTCCTGTGTAGTGGCGCCCAAATGGATATACTGGCCGCTCTCCGGACCGGCGGCCACCTCAAGCAAACGGAGCATGGCCATCATAGGATGGCCTGTCTTTTCGTAGAGTTCATCATAGCGTTCCATCTCTAGCTTTTCAACATGGGCTGCCGCATCTATATCGCTGGCAATGTGTTTAGGGATAATACCCAGTTCTGCTTGGGCATTAGCTAGGGCAGCCTCTACCCGCAGCCAGCGGTCGAAACGGCCGTCCCTGGAAAAAAGCTTGCTAACTCGGGGCAGTATTGGATTCATTTAGGTTCCTTCCTTTCTAACCTGGCGGGTGTATACAAGCTGAAAAACCCGATTGCAGTGCAACGCAAGGATGGGAAAGTTGTGTTGCGGGGTTATTACTTTGCCAATAATGACTTTTGCGCCATTTTATGCTATTTGAGTCTCTCTTATATTATTAGACATCTCTCTTACTATATAAGTATAAAGTTTTTTAGCTGCTCTAGGCAACTGATACATGTTTATTTATACATATATCATAATGGGCAAGAAAACTCTGATATATGCCAATGCATACATCAATTTAGTGTTGCCAGAGAATGCCAAGTCCGGGCAGCTTATCTGAAATGCCCAGGGCTCGAAGGCAGCCCCACAGTCCAAACTGGTTACTGGCTAGCACCGGTTTACCCAGTTCTTTTTCTAGAGAACCAATAATCTCCATAACATGAAGTCCGGAGCAGCTAAGCAGAATCCCATCCGATTCGGCGCAGTCCTTCTGACGCACCAGTTCTGCCACCTCCATGGGGGAAACAGCCAGAATATCACGGGGGCTGCTGAGATGAAAGCCCCCCTGGGCCGTTACTTTTATACCGGCACTCTCCAGAAAGGCAATTTCCAGACAGTTGAGCTCCTTGGAGGAGGGGGTTATCAGGGTAACGGAGCCTATCCCCAGCGCGTTTAGTGCCTGTAACATACAGGCTGCCGACGTAATAACCTTGCAGCCGCTCTTACGGCTCAGTTTTTCTGCTCTGGCCTCGTCGGCTTCACGGCCGTCCACAAAGCTCCCTGCGGTGCTGCTGCACAGTATTACATCACAATAGGCGTTCCGGGCCAGCATAAGCGCCGCATCTTCTATGAATCTGTTCATTTGCCTGATTCCCTCTGGCGTGGAGCTGGTTAGGGGCGTTCGTGTGGTCATCACCGCCACGCCTTCCGGGCGATATTTGTTGAAGTCGGCTTCGGTGGCGTTGCCGGGAGCGGTGGCCACCAGTCCGATACGCCCCCGCCAGCCATAGGTAAACGGCCTTACCATTCACGCACCTCCCGCTAATAGCTAAACAGATGGCCAAGACCGGGGATCTTATTCATGACCCCGATTGCGCGCAGGCTGCCCCATAGGCCGCATTGATTGCTGGCCAGCACCGGTTTGCCCAATTCTTCTTCCAGCGGTTCGATGATTGTGTCTACATGAAGTCCGGTGCAGCTGATGAATATGGCGTCAGCGTCAGGGGTATCTGCGGCAAGGGCGTATTGGCGCATGATCTCCGGAGGAATCTTTGGAGTGTTCTGGGACTGTTCCAGCAGCGCGCCCGTGATACTCAGAACTTTTAGACCGTTTTCTTCCAGAAAGCGCTTTTCTAATTTATTAATTTCATGGGAGTATGGTGTAACCACGTGCAGGCTGCGGATGCCCAGTGTGCGGATGGCCTCCATAACACAAGTGCTGGTAGTGGTGGTCCTCACGCCAGTGAGTTCTTCCAGGTGTTCAATCATTTTCTGGTCATGGCCCTTGCCCTCCAGAAAACTTCCCGCTGTACAACTGAACAGTATCAGATCCACAACGGAGCTCTTGGCCAACATTATCGCCGCCTGGTTCACATAGCTGTTCATCTTAGAGATACCCTCATAGGAGATGCCAAACAGAGGTACTCGGGTGGTCAGTACGGCTACCCCTTCTGGCTTATAATGGTTAAATTCCCATTCCGTGGAACTTCCGGGGGCCGGGGTGATTAGGCCAATTCGCCCCCGCTGTCCATCGACATAAGGTAATCCTGTTGTATCCAGCATATTAATCCCCCTTTCTTCTTAATATGTGGTCATATTTCCTTATTTCATCATAGTTTGCGGCTTTGCATCTATGCAAGCAATACATACATGCACCTGTCCATATCAACATCCACGAATGTGTATCTCTGCATACAAACTATGAACATTGACATCATAGTACAAAAACACTTATAATTATACGTGTAAGAGAGCGGTGGCTTTCTGTATACAATGAGGAGGAGAGGGCATGGACCCTCAAATTATGGCTTTGCGTACCCGGATTATTGAAAAGCGGCAGGCCAGCGATACCATTTATCATACCATCAAAGAGGGCATTGCCACCGGTCTACTGCCCATGGGTACCCGTCTGCGGGAAGAGGATTTGGCGGAGGTCTTCGATGTATCCCGGACTCCCGTTCGAGAGGCCATGAAAAAATTGGAGATTGAGCGCCTTATTGAGACGAATAGCTCCAGCGGCTCCATTGTCCGCGTTCTTACAGTGGACGAGTGCCTGGATACTTTGGAGGTTTTGGAATTGTTGCGGGAAGCGGCCTGCAATATGCTTATGGGGCGAATACCGCGCTCCCTATTGATGGTGTTAGAGCAGAACACCCGAAATGGCCTAACCTGACGGACCCCGCCCAGCAGTACGAGAACAACGCAGAATTTCACGAGTTGCTGGTTAAGGCCACAGGAAACTCTGTGCTAATCAAGCTTAGCGAGCAGCTTTCTTTCACGGAGAGAATGATAACCAATGCCGTTCTGCCGGTTCGATATGCCAGCAACTATGCGGAACGTCACAGGATGTTGGTCAAGGCTATTGTGGACAACGATAGGAAGACGGCGCAGGAGCTTTTACAATACAATAAGCAGAAAGTGGAAGATTACATGTGCCGTATCGTGGGCGCCTTTCTGGATGCCAGTGATCACAATTTGAGGAAAGAGGAATCCTTATGAGGGAACTGAAGGCTGAGCTAATTACAGACGCCGTGGCTCGGCTTTGCATAGAGGCAAATACCCGCCTGCCGGAAGACGTAAAGTGCGCCATTGCCTCCGCCCGCCGGGCGGAGGACTGGCAGCCCGCCCGGGAAATACTGGACCGTATTGTTGAAAACTACTCCATTTGCGGGGACATTCCCATCTGCCAGGATACGGGCATGGCCTGCGTCTTTCTTGAGATAGGACAGGACGTGCATATTGCGGGCGACCTGACGGAAGCGGTAAATCAGGGCGTCCGCAGGGGCTATACTGAAGGATACCTGCGCAAGTCCGTGGTCCGGGACCCGCTGGACAGGGTAAACACCGGAGACAACACCCCGGCAATGGTGTACACCGAGCTTGTTCCCGGCGACAGGGTGAAGATTACCGTGGCCCCCAAGGGTTTCGGCAGCGAGAACATGAGCCGCATCGCCATGCTCAAGCCCTCCGACGGCCTTGAGGGGGTAAGGAAATTTGTCATTGAGAGCGTGGAGGCGGCAGGTGCCAATCCCTGCCCGCCCATTGTGGTGGGTGTGGGGATAGGCGGCACCTTCGACAAGTGCGCCCTGATTGCAAAGCGCGCCCTCCTGCGGGAGACAGGCTCGCCCAGCCCCAACCCCTTTTATGCACGGCTGGAGCGGGAGCTTCTGGAGGAGATTAACGTTTTGGGCATAGGCCCCCAGGGGTTTGGCGGCAAAACCACCGCGCTGGCGGTGCATATTGAAACCCTGCCCACCCATATTGCCGGCCTGCCCTGCGCGGTGAATATCAACTGCCATGTGGCCAGGCACGCCACCGAAATCCTGTAGCACGGTACTGGAGGTTATTATGCCAAGGCACATTTCAGCACCCCTGACCGAAGATGTGGCCCGCTCCCTGCGGGCGGGGGAGAGCGTCGCCCTCAGCGGCGTCATCTACACCGCCCGGGACGCCGCCCACAAGCGGCTGTGCCGGCTGGCGGCGGCGGGAGAGCCTCTTCCTTTCCCCATTGAGGGCGCGGTAATTTACTATGTGGGCCCCACACCGGCCCGCCCCGGGAAGATTATCGGCTCCGCGGGACCCACCACCAGCTACCGTATGGACGTCTATACGCCCGTCCTGCTGGAGCTTGGCCTGCTGGGCATGATAGGCAAGGGAAGCCGGTCGCCGGAGGTCATAGAGGCCATGAAGGAGGCTGGGGCTGTTTACTTTGGCGCCATTGGCGGGGCGGGGGCCCTGCTTTCCCGCTGCGTAAAGTCTACGGAGCTTGTGTGCTACGAGGACCTGGGCGCCGAGGCAATATACCGCCTTGAGGTGGAGAATATGCCCCTTACCGTCGTAATTGACAGTCTGGGGAACAACCTCTACGAAACAGGCCGGGCGGCATATCTGAGACAAAAACGGTCCCTGTAATAAAAGTATTAGCCGGAAGGTTCAGCCTTCCGGCTAATGCTGTGTGATACGCACTATTCCAGGGGATGCTTTTCCATTCTGACGGCAGTGTCCAGGGCTATTTCTATCATTTGCTTGAAGGAAAGCTGCCTTTCCTCGGCGGAAAGCGCCTCCGGCCTGTAAATGTGGTCGGAAATGGTGCAGATGCACAGCGCCCTTTTTCCGGCCCGAGCGGCGTTCATGTAGAGGCCGGCGGCCTCCATCTCCACTGCCAGTATGCCCATTTTCTTCCACTGGTCCATGCCGTCGGAGCCGTCGGAATAAAAGTTATCGCTGGAGAGGATGTTGCCCACGGTGATTTTGACGCCCCGCTCGCCGGCGGCGGCCACTGCCTCCGTCAGCAGGGTAAAGTCGGCGGCGGGGGCAAAGGTGCCGTTTAACCCGAACTGGTGAGCGAAGTTGGAGTCGGTGCTGGCGGCCATGGCCGCTATGATGTCCATCAGCTTCAGTTTGTCGCTGATGGCCCCGGCGCTGCCGATGCGTATGATGTTTTCCACCCCGTAAAAGTTATACAGCTCCCAGCTGTAAATCCCTATGGAGGGTATGCCCATCCCGCTGGCCATGACGGTCACTGGCACGCCCTTCCACTTGCCGGTGTGGCCCTGAACGCCTCTGACGTTGTTCACCAGCACCGGGTCCGTGAGAAAGGTCTCGGCGATGAATTTGGCCCTGAGGGGGTCGCCGGGCATGAGCACGGTTTTTGCTATATCTCCGTATGCGGCTGATATGTGAGGGGTCGGTATCGACATGATAGTTACCTCCGGACAGCTAGTCGAAATATGAGCTATGCTTAAAGTATATCCGGAAAACTGCAAAAGTCAAATTGAAACGGGAAATGCCGTGTGATAAAATAAAACGGCAACAAAAATATCGAGAACCCTGAAGGCGCATGGACATTCGACACACGGCGTGATATTATAAAAAGATTGATGGAATGATATATTTGCTGCGCATACAAAGCGGACATTCCGGCAAGGGGGCGTTAGAACTGGAGAAGCTCAGTTTGGTTTTTCCCATAGCCGCAGCCGTGTTTGTGCTCCTGTTTTTTATGGGATACTGGACATGGCTGAGGCAAAGAGACCTTATACCGGCTTCCGTTGTTGACGAGCCCGCCGGTTTGGCCTTTCCCCGTCGCCGTTTCCCAATGGAGCGCAGGGACATGCTCCCCCTTGTCATAATTATGGCGGTGTATGCAGCCGTGGCCTTCACAGGACTTGGCATCAACAAGGCGCCCCAGACCTTCTGCCAATTTGCCGAGAGCGGCCGGTACGCCCTCATAGAGCTGAAAGAGGAAAGGGAGATATCCCGGGTGATGTATTATTCCGGCCTGTACTCCGGGAAGTATTACCTCCAATTCTCCACGGATGGCGAAAACTGGGTGGACCAGGTGTCCATGGAGCAGAGCCATGCGGACCTGTTCAAATGGCAGTACGCTGAACTGCTGGAGGAGCGGCAGAAGGTAAAATTCGTCCGCATCATATCCGACGGAAAGCTGGAACTTGGGGAGCTGGTCCTGTACGATGAAAAGGGTGAAATAATACCCAACGACCTTCTCGTTTACGACGAAGGCTGCGCCCCCCTTTTTGACGAGAGGGACACCATACCGGACGAGCCGGATTATTTGAACAGCGCCTATTTTGACGAGATTTACCACGCCCGCACCGCCTATGAGAACGTCACCAACGTCTATCCGTACGAGACGTCCCATCCTCCTCTTGGGAAGCTAATTATTTCCATAGGCATACGGATTTTTGGGATGACGCCCTTTGGCTGGCGGTTCATGGGCACCCTTTTTGGGGTAATTATGCTTTTGCCCCTGTATATTTTTTTGAAAAACATGTTCGGTTCCACCGCCATAGCCGCATGCGGCACGGCTATAATCGCCTTTGATTTCATGCATTTCGTGCAGACCCGCATTGCCACCATTGACACCTATGCGGTGTTTTTCATTATCTTTATGTACTTTTTCATGTACAGGTATTTGACGGCGGACAAGGACGACCCCTTGCTGCCAAGGTGGAAAACCTGGCTGCCCCTGTTTTTCAGCGGGCTGAGTTTCGGCCTGGGCGCCGCCTCAAAGTGGACGTGCATATATGCCGGGGCAGGGCTTGCATTACTTTGGTTGCTGAACTGGATATTCCGAGGGCGGGACCTTATAAGGAGTGGTCAGAAAAGGCGCCTGCGCCGGGAGCTTTTGGGGAATATTGCCTGCTGCATACTTTTCTTCGTTATAATTCCCGCCGTCATTTACTACGCCAGCTACTGGCCCTACGGCAGGGCGAAAGGCATGTCCGGGCTTTCCATGTACTTTGACCGGGACTATCTGGACATTGTGGTTAAAAACCAGAAGTTCATGTACGGCTACCACAGCGACCTGGTGGCGGAGCATGCCTATTCCTCCGTATGGTACCAGTGGGTTTTCGACATCCGCCCCATACTTTACTACCTGCACTATTTTGACGACTACACGAAATCTGCTTTCGGCGCTTTCGTGAATCCCCTCCTATGCTGGGGCGGGCTCCTTGCGGTAATCACCATGGCGGTTTTGGCCGTATTTAAAAAGGACGGCAGGGCTCTGTTCATACTCATAGGGTATTTGGCCCAGCTGGTGCCCTGGATGTTTGTTTCAAGGCTGACTTTTGCCTACCACTACTTCCCCAGCACCGTTTTCCTGCTGCTGGGGCTTTGCCACGTGTTCAACACCCTCAGGCTGAAAAATCCTAGATGGAAGCGTCCGGTGTACTGCTACACCGCCCTGTGCCTAGTGCTTTTCGTGGCCTTTTATCCGGTGTTGACCGGTATACCCGTTTACAGATGGTATACCGGCGCTTTCCTGCGGTGGATACCCGGAATGTGGCCGTTTTAGTTGAGATATAAAAAATATTTGTCTAAGGAGATATTTGATGTTTCTTGCTGATTACCATATACACACCAGCCTTTCCCCAGACGGCGGGGACAGCATGCGGGACATGATCCGCGCCTCCGCCGAAAAGGGCATAAAACAGGTATGTTTTACGGATCACTGCGACATTATTAAATGGGGGACGGAGGAACTTTCCGAAGATGTGGAAAGCATCCTGCCGAAGGCTCTGGAAGAACGCTCCAAAATTCCCCCGGAGGATATGCGGGACATTGAAGTCAGGGTTGGGATAGAGCTGGGCGAGGCCCACTATTCCCCGGAAAGGGCACTGAAAATTGCCGCACATCCCGAAGCGGATTTTATTTTGGGCTCCACCCACGTACTGAAGAAATACGGGGATTTTTTCCTCATCAGGTATGAGAGCATGGAGCAGTGCAGGGTTCTCATGGACTCCTACCTGGACACCCTGCTGGAGATTGCGGAGCTTAATTATTTTGACGTAATGGCTCACATAGGGTATCCCACCCGTTATATGGCCAGGGCAGGGTTCCCCCTGACACCCAGCCTTCACCTTCACGGCGACAAGCTGGAGACCCTGCTGAAACTGCTGATACAAAACGGCAGGGGTATTGAAATAAACTGCTCCGGAATCCGGGACGGCTGCGGCCCCTTCCCGCCCCAGGAGGTGCTGCGCTTCTACCGAGAACTGGGGGGAGAGATAGTAACCGTTGGCTCAGATGCCCATAAAACAAGGGACGCGGGAGCCTACATAGCCCAAGGCTATGAGATCTTGCGCCAGGCGGGCTTTAAGTATGTCACCACTTTTAAGAAGCGCAAGGCTGAATTTATAAAAATATGACGGGAGGAAAAACACATGATAGCCATTGGAAGCGACCACGGGGGTTTTGCCCTTAAACGCGCGATAATCGAATATCTCGAGGAAAAGGGGCTGGAATATAAGGATTTTGGTACCTTCTCGGAGGATAGCTGCGACTATCCGGTCTACAGCGAGGCCGTGGCCCGCTTCGTAGCTTCCGGCGAAGCGGAAAAAGGCATAGTTGTCTGCGGCACGGGCATAGGCGCCTCCATCGCCGCCAACAAGGTGAAGGGCATCCGCTGCGCTCTCTGCGGGGACTGCTACTCTGCGGAGATGACCCGCCGCCATAACGACGCCAATATGCTGGCCCTGGGAGGCCGGGTGCTGGGGACGGGACTCGCCCTGAAAATAGTTGAAATTTTCCTGAAAACACCCTTTGAAGGCGGCAGGCACCAGCGCCGGATAGACCTTATTTCGGAGATAGAAACCAGGGGGTGATTTATGACTGCCGTAAAACCCAAGGATATATACAGGGGTAGGCGCAGGTGGCGCACCCTGCTTACCGTACTCCTGCTGATTGTGGTGCTGCTCATTATAGCGGCCATAGTGCTTTTCTACAGCCTGCAAAAATACGTGGTAATCACCCAGGACGGGGTATCCCTTGTGCTGCCCTTTATGGATGAGCCTGTGCAGGAGGAACAGCCGGATCCGGAAACGGTCACCGAAATTCCAACGGAAATTGTTATTGAAACTCCGGATTTCGGGGAGGTGGAGGCCCAGGCGGGAGCGCAGCTTTCTCCCATATGGGCGGTTTTCGTGCCCGCCGACGAGATAAGCGGCGAGAATCTCAGCGCTTATGCTGCCGCTTTGGAGTCTCAGGGGGCCAATGCGCTGGTGCTGGACATGAAGCCCGAAAGCGGCCAGCTTTCCTGGATTTCTGAGGTTTACGAGGCTTCCGCCTTCGGCCTGAGCGGCAGCCAGGATTTAAGGGAGCCCATAGCGGACCTGAAGGAGCGGGGAGTTTACCTTGTGGCCAGGATTAGCTGCTGCGTGGATGAAATGATGGCCTCAAGGAACACCCCCTTGGCCCTGAAGACCCCCGAGGGGGAGTTGTATTCCGACAGCGCGGGCTACTGGCTGGACCCGTACAACAGGTCGGTGCGGGAGTATATCATCTCCCTGATGAAGGAACTGGCGGACATGGGCTTTGACGAAATCCTGCTTGCCAACGTAGCCCATCCTGCAGAGCGGGAGAATATTGCCTATTCACAGGACATGAGCGCCGCCGTGGATGTTGTGTCCTGCGTTTCCAACTTTGCCCTTAAAGTTACCGACGCCATGGAAAATACCGGCGTCCGGGTTTCCGCTCTTTTCGACAGGGCATCCCTGACGGAAGGCTCGGAACCTCTTACGGGACAGGATTTGGAATTTTTCTACGTGGTGTTCGACCGCATTTACATGCTTACCGATGGGGAAAAGCTCGGCTCCGATATGCAGGCGGCGCAAGCCGCAATGAACGAAGGAGCGGTGGAAAGCCGCTTTGTGCCCATTGTGGATACCGCCCCCGGCACCGGGAGCTGGGTGCTAAAATAAGAAAAAACTGTAGAAGCCAAAACTCGCTTGTTAAATAAAAAAGATGTCCTGCTTATTCAGCAGGACATCTTTTTTAAGGCATTTGTGTTTCGGTGTTCGGGAGTGTAATGTTCCAAGTCCCAAATTGCCCGTGTTTGGGAAGCCAAGTCTGTGTTAGTTAAAAGTACTTAGCAGCATATTCCGCACCGTAGCGGGTCAGCTCGTCATGCACGATTTCTTCGACAAACTTATGGACCGAAATAACGTTTGGCACATTGGGAACAAAGGAGCCTAAGGGCATATAGGTGTCAATAACCTCACGGACATGGGCCCTTATATCCTCTTCCTTTGCATTGGGCAGGTCAATCTTTTGCATGTCAAGTCCGCCCATTATGAGCATCTTGCCCTCTGTGCGCTCAATGACGCTCTTAATGTCGTTTTGAGGTATAACGCCCTGCCACATGTCAATTCCGAGTTCAACCATGTCCTCGGCGACAGCATCGTTGACGCAGTCGCTGTGATGCTGTATGAGCACCCCGCGGCTCTTTAAATATGAATAATATCTCTCGTAATGAGGCTTTATCTGCTCACGCCAGACGCTTGGGGGCAGGAACATATTTCTCTTATCGCCCCAGTCATCCTGAGAATGGATTACGTCGGGCTTCATTCTGTCGATAATCATGCCTGTGACTTTTATCTTCCAGTCGGTGTAGGCTGACAGCATAGCGTACATCTCGTCCGGTTCAACCAGGAAGTCAATAAGAGCTTGCTCAAAACCAAGAATCAGATGAGAAAACTCAAACATGCCGCAGAAGGAAGGAACCATCAGAAGCTTGTTTTCCCGGTCAAATGGAGGGTTCACCTTATATGGGAGATCCCAGGGAATAAGGTCTTCGGGTGGGAGGTTGTCAAAGTTCAGTACTTCACGCCATTCGTGAATGTCATTGAAAACCCGGTATTGGGGGTCTGGAACGGGGACGGCACCAGGCTGTCCTTCCGACCAGTCCCACATTACGCCCCAGCGATCCCGCTTCATGCCTTCGCCGGGATTTGGGCGCCCGTCGATCATGGTAATGGGATCCAGAATAATCGGACCCATTAACGGGCCCTGGCAGAAGCAGTCCCATACATCTCCTAACCATTTGGGATTGTCGTTGCGCAGCAGGCGCAAAAAGTTTTCCTTGGGTGTGTACATGCGGTTTACTCCTGTTATTATTTGTACAGTTCATATGTTTTCCATGTTATACCGAAAGCGTATGGGGCGCTGCTTTAGACGCACTTACCCCAAACGGTATAGTTTTACAAAGGCCGCGTTCTTAGTCAAAATCTTTCTTAAGTGAGAAGACGAACAGAATGACGCCGGCGGGAAGAGCTGTGTATTCATTATGAGCCGGCTTTTTATCAGTTTTGGGCACTAATTAAATTTTTCCCGCAATTCCTGCAAGGTCTGCTCGTCCAAAACGGCTAAATCGCCGCCGCCGTAAAAAACCATGTCGTCAATGGCAAGCAGCCTCGTTTTTTGCCCATACTTGAAGTTTATCACTGCATTGGCGTTTGCGCTTATGCACTGATTTACAAGGATGTCCTTTACATCCGCAAGCGTCTTCAAGTGGGAGCCGAACCCGCCCAGCTTGGCGCTGACGTTGGCCTTGATTATTTTTGCGTTTGGAATATCTCCTTCGACGAAGGCAATGCCTTTATAAAAACTAGTGTACGCCATTATACTTCACGTTCCAATATTGTAATAAATTCTTCTCTTGACGCCCCAAATCCCGGAATTGTTGCGGTGGCGCAGGATACCACCCTCCAGCCTTGCTGGGCATAGGAATTGATGGCCTCCTCCAGCCTTTGGGGGTCAAACTTGCCGGAAAACCACTTGTCCTTTTGTGTAAGAACTTTGTACTCGTATTTAGCCATAGCAGCACCTCTATCTTTTTTGATATATTCTACATTAATCTTGCTAAAATATAAAATCGGCATAGCTGGAGGTAATCCAGCTATGCCATTATCGCAAGGATTATTTTTTATTCGTCGGCTTTCAAAGGCTCCCTGGCCTCCATGCCGGTGCGGATGTCCAGAATGATGCTGCGGGGGCATTTTTCCACGCACTTGCCGCAGGAGGTGCACTTATCATAGTCAATGCGGGCAAGGTTGTCCGTAACGTGAATGGCGTCATACTCGCAGACACGCTCGCACATCTTGCAGGCGATGCAGCCCACATCGCAGTATTTGCGGACGACGGGGCCCTTGTCCAGAGAGTTGCAGGGAACCGTTATGTTGGCGCTGTAGGGGATCTTTTCAATGACATTCTTGGGGCAGGCTTCGGCGCAGGCCATGCAGCCAACGCATTTTTCCCGGTCCACAACTGCAACGCCGTCGATAATATGGATGGCGTCAAACTGGCAGGCCTTGACGCAGGTGCCAAGCCCCAGACAGGAGGCGGGGCATTCCTTAAAGCCCTGGCCTCCGCCCAAGCGCATGGCCGCCACGCAGTCGGGTATGCCGTCGTATTCAAACTTCTCCCTGGCTATCCCGGTACGCCCGGAACACCTGACATGGGCAACACAACGCTCCATCTCTTCGGATTCGACGCCCATGATTTCAGAGATGGCTGCAGCGACCTGGCTTCCGCCGGCAACGCAAAGGTTTGCAGGAGCGCCGTCCTTCACTATGGCGGCGGCATAGGCGGCGCAGCCTGCGTATCCGCAGCCGCCGCAGTTGGCGCCCGGCAAGGCCTCCGCCACCTGCTGCTGGCGCTCGTCCGTTTCAACGGCAAATTTCCTGGCCGCGTAGGCCAACACAAGGCCGAAAAAGGCTCCCAAAAGGCCCAGAACGGCCACTGCATAAATCACGTTAGTCATGCTTTCGCCCCCTTACCATACTTTCAGGCCGGTAAAGCCCATAAAGGCCAGGGCGATTAGTCCAGCGGATATAAGCGCTATGGGGAAGCCCTCAAAGGCCTTGGGATAGTCGGCATATTCCAGGCGTTCACGGACGCTGGCGAAGAGCACTATCGCCAGCAGGAAGCCGGCGCCGCCTGTAACGCCGTAGACGACGCTTTCAATGAAGTTGTAGCCCTTCTGTGTGTTCAACAGGGCGACGCCAAGAACGGCGCAGTTGGTGGTTATAAGGGGCAGGTATATGCCCAGCGCGGTGTACAGCGAGGGGATGAACTTCTGAAGGAACATCTCCACAAACTGCACCAGGGAGGCGATTACCAGTATGTAGGCCAGGGTCTGCATGTATTCCAGACCCAGGTAAACCAGCAGGTACTCGTTCACAATCCAGCAGAACATGGAGGCCAGGGCCATGACGAATATGACCGCAAGGCCCATGCCCGTGGCGGTGTCCATTTTCTTGGAGACACCCATAAAGGGGCAGATGCCCAAAAACTGAACCAGGATAAAGTTTTCTACGAGAATTGCACCCAGAGCTATGGAGAGGATACCGGTAAAGCTCATTTTGCCACCTCCTCTTTCTTCTTATTCCCGGCGCGGCGCAGAGCCCACTGCACAAAGGCGATAAGGCAGCCCAGGGTCAGAAACCCGCCGAAGGGCAGTATCATCAGGAGGGCGCCGTATTCCTGTGGGAAAATCTGAATTCCAGCGCCGCCGTTCAGTATGCCGCCGCCGAAAGCGCCCTTGCCCAGGAACTCCCGGACGACGCACATGATAATCAGCACCACTGTGTAGCCCAGGCCCTGGAAGATGCCGTCAAGGGTGGAAGCGGCAATGCTGTTTTTCGAGGCGAAAGCCTCGGCCCTGCCGAGAATAATGCAGTTGACAACGATAAGGGGTATGAACACGCCCAGAGAAGAGGAGAGGGCGGGAACGAAGGCCTGGATAATCAGGTCAACTATGGTCACAAAGCCCGATATGACCACCACGTAGGCGGCAATGCGGATTTTTGATGGGATGACCTTTCTCAGAAGAGAAATGACGATATTGCAGCAGGTGAGAATTATCAGGACGGACAGTCCCATGCCCAGGCCGTTGAACAGCGTAGTGGTTATGGCCATCGTGGAGCACATGCCCAGAAGCTGCACCAACACCGGGTTCTGGGTAATCAGTCCTTCTTTAAACTGTTTTTTAATGTTCAAGATTAACCCTCCTTGTTCAGCGTTGAGACAGCCTCAAGGGCGCTGTTGACGCCCTGGGTCACGGCCCTGGAAGTCACGGTGGCGCCGGTGAGGGCGTCGATTTCCCCGCCGTCCTTGGAAACGGCAAACTTGCCGGAGCCTCCCGCGTACTGGCTGAGAAAATCCGGTGAAGAGGCGTTTCCTCCAAGACCGCTGGTCTCGCTCATGCTGATGATGGAAACACCAGTGACTTTGTTGTCCTTGTCAATTCCCACGGCCATATTTATTTCGCCGCCGAAACCGGAGGGGGAGACCAGAACCACATAGTAGGCGGCATACTGGCTGCTCAAAATGTCCTCGGCTTTGAAGACCTTTTCCACTATGGCGTCGGAGCCGGTGTATTCCAGTTCGGTAAAGTTGTAGCCTATTCCCTCGTCGATGGGCTTGGGGAGCACTGTCTCCATGGCGGCTGCCTGTTTTTCCTCCTGCTGCTTACGGATAATGTCCTTGGTGATATAGTTAACGAGACCCAGAAGCAGGGAGGTAACGGCTGTGATGGCGAAAAGCGTAAGCACGAGTCTGGGCATTCCGTTGGGATTCTTAGATGCCACTGTCATTGTGCAGCCACCTCCTTGGATTTCTTTGCGGCTTTTTTATCCACGCCGAAGCGTCGGGGGAGGGTGTATTTGTCTATAAGCCATACGCAGACGTTCATGATAAGAATTGCATAGGATACGCCCTCCACATAGGAGCCGAAGTAGCGGATGAAGACGGTGAGGAGACCGCAGCCCACGCCAAAAATAATCTGCCCTTTCGGAGTGACCGGGCTGGTGGAATAGTCAGTGGCCATAAATATGGCGCCCAGCATGAGTCCGCCTCCCAGCAGGTTGTAGAGCATCCACTGGAAGCTGTTGTTACCCTTGGGGAAAATGAAAGTCAGAACGGCCACGGTGAGCATATAGCTTAAGGGGATCCGGCAGCTTATGACCTTCCTAATTACCAGATAGGCGCCGCCCACAAGCAGGGCCAGACTGGAGACCTCGCCAAGGGAGCCGCCTATTCTGCCGATAAACATGTCCATAATCCCTACGTCAGGCAGGAAGCCGGAATGAAGGAAGGACATGGGCGTGGCGGCGGTGACGGCGTCCGCACCAAAATTGAAAATGCTGTCGTAGCTGAGCGGCGACTGGCTGGCGGCCAAAAATGCCGGCCATGAAGCCAAAACGAAGGCACGCCCGGCAAGAGCGGGGTTTAAAAAGTTCTTGCCAATGCCGCCGTAAAGCTGCTTCACTATCACTATGGCGAAAAACGCTCCGACGACCGGAATCCAGTAGGGGGTGTTGGCCGGCAAGCAGTAGGCCAGCAGCATGCCCGTGATGACGGCGGACAAATCCCCGACTGAGGAGGGCTTTTTCATCAGCTTTCTGTACGCCCATTCAAAGAATGCCGAAGCGGCAACC
Organism: Oscillospiraceae bacterium; assembly: GCA_050944015.1. Classification (GTDB taxonomy): domain Bacteria; phylum Bacillota; class Clostridia; order Oscillospirales; family Oscillospiraceae; genus DUOX01. Next base: position 947 of record JBMNQG010000028.1, on the reverse strand, counting down.
GATACGCATGTGAGAAGGAGGGCGCGAAGGCCGAATACGTATACGGCCGCCAGCAGGGCGGGACAAAGGGCTATTATAACGTCGAGCATTATGCTCCGGGTGTCCTGGGCCGAGCGTATATGCGGCGAGGACGAGACGGTAAGTTTCCTGTTTTCAGCCATTAGTCTCTCTCCTTTTTCAGACAGTGGACGAGGTCTTGGCGGCCTCTGCGCGGGCTTTCTCGGCGGCTGCCCGGGCGGCAATTTTGGCCTTGCCGGCGCGGAAGGAATGGGTCAGGTGCAGTCTGCCGGGGCAGATGTAGGAACAGGCGCCGCATTCAATGCAGTCGGTGAGCCTGTATCTCTCCATGCCGGCAAAATCGTCCTTCTGCTCGTACATGAACATGTACAGGGGCATAAGGTTCATGGGGCAAGCCTGGACGCATTTGCCGCAGCGTATGCAGGTGGGGTTTTCCACTGTCTTAGTCTCGTCTTCGCAGAAGGCCAGAAGGGCATTGGTGCCCTTTATCACCGGAACGGACAAATCGTAAACGGCGACGCCCATCATGGGCCCGCCCATTATGACCTTGTGGGGCTCTTTCCTAAAGCCGCCGGCCTGCTGGAATACGTATTCCAGAGGGGTTCCCACCCGAACTAGGAAGTTTTTCGGCCGCTCTATGGCGCTGCCGGATACGGTGACAACCCGCTCAATGGCGGGACGCCCCTCGTATGCGGCCCGGTATACGCTGTAAGCGGTGAAACAGTTGAATACGGCGCAGCCCACGGCGGCAGGCAGCCCGCCGGGCGGTACTTCCCGGCCGGTTACGGTTTTAATGAGCTGCTTTTCAGCGCCCTGGGGATAACGGGTTTTCAGGGGCAGTATGTTAATCCCGCTGTTCTGGGGATTTTTCGATTTCAGTAGTTTGATGGCGTCGGCTTTGTTGTCCTCAATGGCAAAAAACGCCTGAG
>JBMNQG010000027.1:0-26755 GCA_050944015.1 Oscillospiraceae bacterium | reverse complement strand
CACAGTGCCGGATGCGGCTCCTTCCCCCGAGGAAACGCCTGCGCCCGCCACGGAAACGCCTGCGAGGATTTCCTTCAGCATAGAGCTTTCAAGCGGCCACTATACGGCGGGCATAGACTTTCCAGCCGGAACCTATGATATTGTTGCCGTTTCCGGAGGCGGGAACGTGTCCTCCAGCAACATGTTCAGCGGCGGGATAAACGCAATAATGGGAGTGGATACCTCCAGCGGCATGTACGAGCAGGTATTCGAATATCAAGCTGCCGGAGGGCACGACCCTGAGCGTGGACGGGGTAAGAATCAAGCTTGTCCCCAGCGCGTAGATTTTGGCGGAAGCGGGTGTGAAACATGAGATGTCCCAAATGCGGCAGTGAAAATGTCAGCGTCCAAATGGTGGCGGAAACCAGGATGAAGAAGAAAAGCGGGCTGGTTTACTGGCTTGTTTTCGGCTGGTGGCTTGATCCCATACTGTGGATTTTCTTTACCATACCCCGGCTGATTTTCGCCCTGTTTAGGCCCAGAAGATATAAAACAAAGACCGTATACAGCAGCATTTGCGTCTGCCAGGACTGCGGAAACCGCTGGAAGGTCAAATAAAAAACCGCCCCGGGGCTGCGGCGCCGGGGCCGGTTTTTACTGCTCCAAAGGATAGTTTGCTCTTACGGCAATGAGCTGGGCGGCAATGCTGACGGCAATTTCGGCGGGGGTTTCCGCGCCGATTTTCAAGCCGATGGGCGATGTTATCCTTGAGATGTCTTTGTCCGTAAAGCCGTCGTTTTTTAGTTTTTCCGTTACAAAGGCGATTTTTTTCCTGCTGCCGATTACGCCAATATACCTTGTCGGGGTGCGCAGGGCCTGGGCCTGGACTATATAATCGTATTTATGGCCGCGGGTGACAATTACGATGTAGTCCTTTTCGGTTATTGCTATATGGGCTGAAATATCCCCGAAATCCCCGCAAATGAGATCTTCCGCCTCGGGGAACAGCTCCCTTGTGAGGAAATCTTTCATGTCGTCGTAGACCACGCAGCGAAAATCAACCCTGGCCAGGGCGGGCACAAGCTCCCGGGAAATGTGCCCGGCTCCGAAAATATAAACCCGTCCCGCCCTGATAAGGGGCTCGCAGTATAGGGTGCGGCCGCTTTGCTCCACGGGATAAGCCCTGCCGGAGGCCAGTTTTTCAACACCGTCTATATCCAGACCCCATAGACCTTCGGAGGCGGTGTAAATACCCATGCCGTTGACTTTGCCGCCGGTGATGTCGGTGATTGTCCAGGCGTCCTCATTTCCAGAAAGCAGTTCCAGGGCCTTTTCCGCGAGCTTTCTCATGTGGGTATCCGCCGAGGAAATAAACTGGAAGCACACCGTAACCCGGCCGCCGCAGACCATGCCCAGATTTTCCACGTCGCCGGGACTTAAGTCGTAGTTGTGAAAGCCGCTTTCCCGGAGGGACAGCAGCCTTCTGGCCGCCTGCAGGGCGGCAAATTCCACCGCCCCGCCGCCGATGGTCCCCACGGAAGATTCGGGCAGCACCAGCATCCTGGCCCCGGCACCCCGGGGAGTGGAGCCGGAACTTGCTATGATGGTCACCAGCACCGAGTCCCTGCCCTCCTCGAAAGCCTTCTTGAGGGCGGAAAAAATCCTTTTCACGTGCACCTACCCCTTTTCTCTATGCTTAATTATATGGAAGCGTTAGACAATGTCAATTGAGGCTGGAATAAAGGTTGAGGGAAATGTATAATATTGCCGTGAAGTTTGAAGTGCTGGCTTGTTTTCTGCCTGAAAGGGAGCGGGAAATGGTTTTTAAATGGAATGAGGAAACCATCAGGTGGTATTGGGAGGCAAACGAATATACGAATTTTTACTCCAATATCGCTAAAATTGTGGCGCCAATGCTTGAGGGCTGCCGCACTTTTTGCGATATGGGCTGCGGCCTTGGCCTTATCAATTTGGAGCTGTCGGATTATCTGGAGAGCATCAACTGCGTTGACATAAGCGAAGAGGCCCTGAGCTTTCTCCAATCAGTGTCCCGAAGCAGGGGGATAAACAAGATAAAAACCCACATGGCGGACTGCCTTGCCGTTGACGGCCGGTGGGACGTCATACATATCTGCTTTTTCTCCAGCGGAAGTATAGAGCATTTTCTGCCCAGGTGCAAAAAGCTGATTGTAATCGTGGGCGGGGACAACAACGAGTCCTTTTACCCGAAAAAGTACAGAAAGAAAAGGAAAAACACAATATCCGGGGAGGCGGCATATCTGGAATCCCTGGGCGTGGACTACAGGCTCACTGAGGTGTGCTTCGAATTCGGGCAGCCCTTGAAAACCCTGGAGGAAGCCAGAAGGTTTGTCCGCACTTACGCTGCGGAAATAACCGACTGCGAACTGGAGGAGTTTTTATCTTCAAACCTGAGAAATATAAACCACGAAGTTTTTTCATTTTACCTGCCCAGGATGAAAAAGGTGGGCATATTTGAGGTGAAAGGCCGGCTTTAACTTAAATAGTTTAAAACAGGCATATACAGAAGCATTGGGAGGAATTCTGATGGAAATTCATGTAGGATTGAAGAGGATTCTTGAAAAGTCCAAGGACGAGCACGAGAAGCTGGGGAAGGAGACCGCCGCCATGCTTGAGGAGTATGGGGACGATACGAAGGAGCCCGGCCCCGTTGCAAAGGGCATGACATGGCTGAAGACCAACGCCATGCTTGCCGTCAAGCCAGGAGACAGTACCGTCGCCGACCTTATTACGGACGGCTGCAATATGGGGGTAAAATCCCTGAACAAGTATTTGAACCAGTACGAGGCGGCGGAGGAAAGGGCCAAGGATATTGCCAAGAGGCTTATAAACCTTGAGGAAAAACTGGCCATCGACATCCGGTCCTATTTGTAAAAACGGCTGTAATCCATCACAGCCGTTTATTTTTTTGCATCAATAAAGGCTGTAAAAAATAAAAAACTTTATTATACAATGGCGTATATAAGCTGTCAACAAAAAATTTGCTTTATTTTTGCGATTGTGGTATAATGTACGTAACCGATTTCAATCCTGCTCTATATTTTGCAGTATATTGAAACGGGAGTTTTTTATACACCGATTTGCATGCAGATTTTATATAAAATACTCAAGAACGCTTGGGGAGGGGTTGAAAATGGGACCTGAGAATATGGACGAAAGCTACAATGACGAGGGTTTTAACATAAGCCGGGAGAAAGAATATGAGCAGTTTGGATTGGATTCTATAAACGCCTACCTGACCGCCGCGGGCGAGGCTCCCCTTTTAACGGTGGAGGAGGAGCTGGAGCTGGCCAAGAGGATCAAGGCGGGAGACCAGGAGGCGAAAGACAGGATGATATGTTCCAATCTGCGCCTTGTGGTGAGCATTGCAAAAAGGTACACAAATACTCACTCACTGTCTTTCCTGGATCTGATACAGGAGGGCAATCTGGGACTAATTAAGGCGGTGGAGCGCTATAACCCCGAAATGGGTTTCAGGTTTTCCACCTATGCCACCTGGTGGATACGCCAGGCCATTACGCGCGGTATTGCCGATACCGACCGCACCATCCGCATTCCCGTGCATATGGGCGAGACCATCCGCAGGGTGATGAAAACCGCCCAGAATATGAAACAGGACGGCGAGGATTCTGTTGACGTGCCGAAACTGGCTGAAAAGCTGAAACTGAGGGAGGAAAATATTGAGCAGGTTTTTCGCGTTTCGGCGCATCCCGTTTCCCTTGATACTCCGGTAGGAGACAGCGACACCGCCTTGCTTGGGGATATGATTGAGGATACCGAGGTGGCATCGCCAGAGACTGAGGCGATAGGCGCCTCCCTTCGTGCGGAGCTGAATAAACAGCTCCGGACCTTAACCGAACGGGAGAGAAAGGTTCTGGAGATGCGGTTCGGGCTAAACGACCAGGAGCCCCAGACCCTTGAAAGCGTTGGCAAATATTTCGGCGTTACCCGGGAGCGTATCCGGCAAATTGAGGCAAAGGCTCTGCGTAAGCTGAGACATCCCACGCGGAGCAGGTACCTGAGCGACTTTGTTTTATAAGGAGTAACATGAAAAATGAAGGAACTAAATCTAGTTAACAAGCAGGTGATACACAAGAGTTTTGGCAAGGGAAATGTTGTCAGTCAGACCGACACGTGCATTGAAGTCATGTTTAAAAGCGGGCGCAAGAGATTTATCTATCCCGACGCCTTTGACGGATTCCTGACGCTTGTGGACGAGCGCGCAGCCAGGTCCGTTGAGAAAGTAATAGAGCAAATGGAGCATGAGCGCAGACAGCAGGAGCTGGCGTTTGAGGAGGAGTACGAAAGGCAGCGCCGTGAGGAGCAGCTCCTTCTTTTAAGGGAGAGGCTATTGAGGAACCACAAGAGGCACCCCAAATCCCAGGCCGCTTTCTGGTGCAAGGCGGAGGATATGGACAGGATTTTTACCGAGTGGCGCGTATTTACCGGCATTATAAAAAGCGGCATGAACGAAGGGAAACCGAACAAGCCCATTCGGCTTGGAAAAACCAGCGCCTGCCTTTTGACTGTTAGAGAGCCCCGGACTTCGGAAAAGCAGAGGCGCATTGTGGGGGCCTTCATGGTGGATGAGCAGTTTGTGGGGCAGCTCTGCGAGGACGGATATGTGCCTTCGAACCCGAAATACAGGCTGCGCCTGAATGATGAGGAGTCCAAAAGGATGCTGTTCTGGAATTACTACATAAACGAGAAATATCCCGAGCGGACAACCTGGAATACGGGCGTATATAGATATTTTGACAACATTTGGATGGCGCAGATTTTAAGGGACATTGCCGCCATAAAAGGGGACCCTGAAGGGAAGGAACTTGCCCAAGAATTCTTTGAGCATTTTTGCAGGGCAAATCACATTAACGAAGATGAGCTGCCGGAGCCCGGCGGGGCGCTTAAACAGCTTTAAGATGCTGATATAACACGAAAAATAAAAGGAAGGCTTGCGGCCTTCCTTTTATTATTTGTTTTGGCTGCGGATTAATCGTACTTCGACGGCAGCACGATTTCGGAGGGGCATGCCTGAACGATATTGCCCTCCAGGTCCTCGCCCCAGAGCATGACCTCGCAGCAGTGTTCTCCTCTTTCGTTAATGTATTTGTCGGTTATTACGGCGCGGCCGATGCAGGTGTCTCCTTCGGAGCCGTGGCGGTCGCAGTCCCTGCCCTCCATGCCGGGAACCTTATTGAACATGTCCGCGCAAAGCGGAGTGCGCATTTCCTTGAAGAAGGGGAAGAACCGCCAGGAGAAGCGGGATACCCTGCCCTTTGTCCCCACGAAATTGGTAAGGGTGCGGGCAATCAGCTTTGCTCCCGTGTCGTTATACCAGACTGCCCGGAAGCCGGGAATATTCCTGCCGGAATAGTGGAGCGCCGTTTCGTCCAGGAAGGCGCCGAAGCGGTCGCGGAAGGTTGTGGCTCTTACCTTGGGGTCGAAGAGTTCCTCCCGGGTAAAGATGGATAGGTTGCCAATGTCATGCCAGTACATCATGTGCATGTAGGTTACGGGCCCATCGGAACAGGTTTTGGGCAGCTCGAAGCCTATGGGCACATCCTCCCAGTAGGGGGTATTGTCGCCGTTGATTACTTCCTGGTCCCAGATAGATTTTATATACTCGTAGTCTTCGTCGGTGGTGTAATGGGCAGGGGGGAAGTACTCCGTCCAGGAAGCCATGTACTCGCTGAAGCTGGGAGCGGGGCTGCCGTCGATAATCTTCCTGTAAGCGTCCCGCACGTTGCCCTTGACGCGCCAGATCTTTTCTCTGTTTTGGTCCACACAGTCCGCCTCGCCTCCCATGTACCACATGCGGAGGTCGGAGCCGGGAATCGTCAGGTCTTTAAACTCCAGGGTTTCGTTGGCGGGTATCAGCATGTCCCCCGCATAGACGTTCCGGTAGTAGCGTATGTCGGTGCCGTCGTTTGTATAATAGAAGAGGTCGGCCATATTTTTTGGGAAGCCCGGAATCCCCATTGGCGGCATTGCCATGAAACCGGGGTAGGCGGGCACGCTCTTGTGGCCGTGGGCCCTTGCGTACTCTGGGTCGTTGTAGAGAGGGTCGTAGGGATTCCATTTGCTGTTGTACGCCAGTATCTCCTCCTCGGTGATGGGCCTGGGATCCATTTTGAACGGCGGCGGAGGAGGCGTAATTTCGCCTGAGGCGATTTTCATGCGCTCCTTCACGTGGCTTTTTTCGAAGTCCAAGTATTCGCCAGGGTAGAAGATTTGATACTTTTCGCTCATAATATATTCCTCCTTATGTGTTTTATAGGCGGCTAACTGATGGAAATGTACTCCGAGCTGAGGTTGCGGCGCTTTCCGTCGCTGGTATAGAAGTGGTCTTCCACGATATCGGCGATAAATGCCTTGGCCTTTGCTTCCTCCCTGGGGCCGGGCTTGCTGTTGGCGTGACAGTGGAAGAAAAAGCTGCCTGCGTGGTAGTTGCCGTCGGCGTCCTTGTAGTAGACGGGCGGATCCTTGACCTGCAGGGGGGTGACGCCGTCGTCCAGGCCGGCAGGGCCGAACTCCCTGCCGCAGCATGCAAATTTGCCTATGACCTTTGCACCCAGCTGCTCCAGGTAGAGCTTCAGCAGGGCAAGGACGGGGAGGCATTCGTCGGAGCCGGCAAAGCCGCCGCCGTAGGTGGTGAAGACTATCCCCAAGGGCTTGTAGCCCTCCTGCTTTAGGGGTCCGCCGGGGTAGGGCATGATTTCCATCCCGGGGCGGTGCCAGACGCTCTCCCTCATGGGCGGAGGCCCGTCGGGGCCGCCGGGACCGGGAAGCAATCCCGGGGGAGGGCCGTCCAGGGCCATGGGGCCTTCGCTGCCGTCCCGCACTGCTCCGGGAGCAAAGCCTCCGGCCCCGCCGGCGTTGAAGCCCAGGCCCGTCTCAAAGTTCTTGGTCACCCTGTCCTCCAAGGAGGAGGCTGCGCCGGCGCTGAAGTGCTTCAGCATGCATTTCATGGGGGAGCCGCCGATGATGGGGCTGCCCATGCAGACCACATCGTAGTCCTCAAAATACAGCTGCCCCCTGTAATTCTCCCAGTTTATGTTGTTTGTAACCCTTATCATGGTGGTTTTCATGCAGTAGTGCTCGAAAGTCTCCCTAAACCAGTTTGCCACCTTTTCCGTGTTTTTCGTGATGGTGCTGTAGAGGATAAGGGCCTTGCCCTTCATCTCGATTTTGTGCGCCCCGTCGTCTTCAGGGGTTATTTCGCTTTTCCTTCCTTTCACGTCGGATACGATTTGTTTGCCGTCGGACTGGGTGACCAGGGCTTTTCCCGTAAAGCTGCCGTCCTCGGCTATTTCAAAGGTGAAGCTGATTTTCGCGGGGCCTGCCTGAGCCGCAAAGCTCAAACGGTTGCCCTCCGCAACAATGTCCCTGGCCAGGTCTACGCCCCCGTGGGAAGAAAGAAGAGTCCCGTGGAGGCTGCCGTCGTAATAGTTCCGGAGGAAGAAAGTGCTTTCCCTCTCTCCGCTGGGTGTCGGCATGGTGAATATGTATTTCCCGATAAAATTCATGCTACCCCTCCATAATGTTAATTTGCCTGATGCAATTCGGCAATTATTTACAGCATATAGTATATTCCTTTTATTGGATTTTGTCTACTAGTTTTATGTCGTTTCAAGTATATCTGAATTGACAGCATCTAAAACGCACTATAAATGTCCCGAAAACTATGTTAAAATGGGCTTATAAACGTTTTTGGAGTGAAATATGAGATACGACAACATTAAGCGCGGCAGATTCATCACCCGGCCAAACCGGTTTATAGCGCTGGTGGAAGTGGACGGAAAAGAGGAAGTCTGCCACGTAAAAAATACGGGGCGCTGCCGGGAGCTCCTGGTTCCCGGGGCGGCCGTCATTCTTCAAAAATCCGGAAATCCCGCGCGCAAAACCGGTTATGACCTTATCGCGGTATATAAGGGGGATATGCTGGTGAATATCGACAGCCATGCCCCCAACAAAGTGGCGGAGAAATATCTGCATAGGCTGTTTCCGGACATAAAATCCATCCGGTCCGAGGTCAGTTACTTAGATTCCCGCTTCGACTTCTATGTTGAAACGGAGAAAGATAATATTTTTATAGAGGTAAAGGGCGTGACTCTGGAGGAGGACGGCGTTGCCATGTTTCCCGACGCCCCCACCGAGAGGGGAGTGCGCCATATAAAGGAACTGTGCCGCTGGGCAGCCGCAGGCAACACCGCCGTTGTGCTGTTTATCATACAGATGAGACCGGTCAAATACTTCACGCCCAATGACAGGACCCACAAAGCCTTTGGGGACGCCCTCCGGCAGGCGGAAAAATCCGGCGTCATTGTTCACGCGGCGGACTGCATTGTCACGGAGGACGGGATAGAGGCCCATATGCCGGTGGAGGTTAGGCTGTAGCTTTAATCTCTTTGCCGGCGGAACATCTTGGAAAAAGGCTGCGTCTAAATTATAAGATTCCTATAAAATTACCATGGGGGATAATGAAATGAGGAGACTTCTGCTTTGCCTGCTTATTTTGCCGGCTCTCGTCCTGCCGGCGACGGCAAATTCGCTTCCTGCCTACATGTATGCCGCCCCGGGCCTTGAGCTGGCGGTGGACAGGGGCTGTCCCATTGTCGTGGACCACGAGGATTTGGTCTTTGACTTTTCCGGCGGGAAAGACGGGAGATGGAGCCCCCTGGCGGAAGTTAAGGCCTCCTACACCATGACAAACCCCGCCGGGGAGCCGGTTTCCGTCACCATGGCCTTTCCCTTTGTCACCAGTTTTGACGACCCGAATACGGGCGTGGCTTCCGTGCGGGTGGATGGGGAGGAGGCGGATTTTAAGCTGTATTACGGAGGCAAAGTGGAGGAGGACGCGGACCTGTCAGCCCTGAATTGGGACCGGGTTTTATCCAATGTACTGCTGGAATCTCCCCCTGAGCCTGAGGACGGTACCCTTTACACGATTGTGCCGGATACCTCTGCCCTGCCGGATAATACCGAAAGTATTTATATACGCATGACGTTTGAATTAGAATCTGGGGTTTGCTATTTTGACGGTTTTAACGGATTTGCAGTTTACGAGGACGGCACACGTGAACTGGACGACTGGTTTTACCTGGAGCGTGAGGCTATTCCCCCGACAGTCTTTGTCTCCGGCGGAAATCTGAAGGACTGCAAGGTGCGGGCATATAAGTCGCCAAATGAGAATGCCGAGCCTCTTTCCGAAGAGCAGGTTAGGCTTGAAGTGCAGACCCGGACCGTGCCCTTCAGGGAGTATGCGGAGGCCTGCTGGGAGAATTATGCGTCTTCCTTAACGGGGGACAGGGGACCGCTGGACGAGAAGCTGTACTGGGCGATGCTTAGGGAAATCGATTATTTTTTGGGCATATACTACAGGGCAATACCCGTCGGCGAATTAATCTCCTATACCCGTTCAGCGGACCGGCTTGCCATGGCGGTGTACACCGTAGATTTTGCCCCGGGAGAGACCAGAAACGTCACGATAAACTGCGCTCTTGAGGGCGTCATGGAGCGGCCGGCCCCCCTGTCAGGCAGGGCCGTCTATACCTACACCTACCTGTCCAACCCCGCCAGGGCCTGGGCGGAGTTCGGCACGCTGGACGTCAGGGTAATTCCGCCTGAGGGGGATATGTCCCTGTCGGCTACGGCGCCAAATCTGAAAAAGGATGAAAACGGGCACTATACAGCCAAACTGAACGGGCTGCCGGAGGAGAACATCAGCTTTACCTTAAAGGAGCCCGCCGCGGGCCTAAAGGAGGCAGCGGAGCAGGCAAGCCGGCTTATCTGGTTTTTCATGCCAATTATTGTTATAGCGGCCGCAGTAATTGCCCTTATAGTGTCATTTGTGCGCCGAATCAAACGAAAAACCACCGGGGATTAAAGTATTTAATTATCAGTAAAGAAGGAAAGTGCGGGTATTACCCGCACTTTAGTTTTATTGCCGCCGGCATTTGTAGGGCTAATTTAAAACGGCCGGCTTCTTATTTTTATTCGTTAATTGGAATTCGTTGCCACTTTTTGATATAATTAAAACCGCGGGATGAAATCTAATATTTAGGTGATCTAGGTGATCTAAAGTGAAGCTAAAAGTAGCCAAGGCTGTCAGGGTCGCTACTGTCGCCCCCATTTCCGCCTTCGTTGTCCTGACTATCCTGTACATATCCAGGCCGGAGATATTTGGGAACACAATGCATTATATTTTTTCCTTAGTGTTCCTTGTGCTGGTGCCCATATCAGCCTATCCCCTGCAGCCTTTTGTGCCGGGATTTAAGGACCAAGGAAGGAAAGGGCAGCGCACTCTTGCCATGTTTACTGCGGCCCTTGGGTATGTTTTGGGCGTCATATTTCTCATGTTTGTACCCGCTCCGGACGATTGCCTGCTGATTTACCTCACGCATTTGCTTTCAGGCCTGCTGTTCCTGCTTTTTAACAAGGCATTGAAAATCAGGGCCAGCGGACATGCCTGCGGGCTTGCGGGGCCGGTTGTCGCTCTGGTGTATTTTCTGGGCGCAAAGGCCCTGTTGGGCTTCCTGGCGTTTGCAGCCGCCTGCTGGGCAAGCCTTGTTATGAAGCGGCACACAAAATCTGAATTGGCGATAGGGGCCTCAATTTCTGTCTTGGCGCTGTTTGTTTCGCTGCTGGTAGTGAAGATTGTATAAAAATGTATAAATAAAACAAGGGCGGGTATAACCCGCCCTTTAACTTTATTTGCCGCCGTTTCGCTGAATCAGATCTATGAGTATGCCCGAGTTGTCCCGAATAAAACAGACCAGATCCCCGTTCATGTTGAAAATGGGCTTTACTACGTCTACATTTTTTGCGGCAAGCTCCTCCATCAGGGACTTCAAGTCCTCAACGCAGTAGGCCAAATGCTTTGTACCTCGATCCTCGTTGGGGTCCAGGCGTTCCGGGGGCAGGGGCTTTTTGTCCTCCCCCATGTACTGAAACAGCTCAATTTGAAAATCCCCCAGCTGCATAAATACAGTGCGCGCGTTTAAAAACTCAACGAATTCGTCGGAAATCTTATTAAATCCCAGCATTTCCCGGTACCATTCCACGGAAGCGTCCATATCGGGTACGCTGATGCCCAGGTGAAGGGGCCTGATCATACTATTCCTACCTAATACTCTCATTTGAAAACCATATCTATGGCATTTTGATATTAACACATATGGGAGAAAATACCCAGAAGCAATACGGCCTACCTAGAATGCACTGTTTTCTGCCATGTAAAAATAAGGATTACGATTTCTTAGCAGACGTTGGTCTTACAGTTCCCCGAGATACTTGCCAAGGTCCCGCCACAGAGTAATTGCTATGCCGATGCTGATGCCCGGAATCGGCGTTGAATATTGTGGCCTGAACCGCCTTCATCGTCCCCGGCCAATCAAATTTCATTAGCCGCATTGAAGCCCGCCGCGCGTCCAAAAACCAGCGCAATACTGTGGCTGATGCCGGGGAGCAACGTAGGATAATCCACTGCAAAGCGGTTTCCCTGGACGTTTCCAGCCACATAGAGGCCTTTGATTTGATTCATATCCTCTCATAACAGTGGGCATACTCGTCGCTTTCCAGCCCGCTGTGGCAGCAAAGCAGTAAGGCCGGTGTAATTTTGGAGGCGTAGAACGGCGGCTTCTCTAAAGCAAACATACGGGAAGGACTCTTTCCAAAGTCCTCGTCTCTTCCTTTTCTTGCAAGTTCATTGTAGCGCCGTATGGAATTAAGCGCCTGTTTCTTTGGCAAACCGATTTTTTCAATTAGTTCCTCAAGCGTATCCGCCTTGAACGTGATGCCTTTTTCAATGGTCTTGTCAATAAACCGCTGGGAGGCAAAACCGTCCATCGGCGTGAGCTTATCAAAACACTTCCCTTCCGCTAAATCCTTTTCTTCAAGCACTTTGGTGCATGCGCCATGTCCTGCCGGCATGTAGGGGATCTGTTCTTTCCAGCCACCGTCAAAGAACTGCCATGCAGTTTTGTCTTTTAGCAGGGTAAGCTGATTTTCCAGCACCTGGCCGGAGCACTCCTCATTCATAAACCGCTGCCCGCTTACATCCAACAGAAGGAAAGGGATAACTCCTATCGCGGAACCCATATTATGTACATTTACGCAATGGGGAGCAACTTCCATCTTCGCGCCGACCCACATGCCCATCCTGTGGCCGTCGCCGGCCATCAGGGTCAATCCCGCAGGGGATTGCAGAATGGTCTGCAAAACGGGGACAATAGTATTCCAGCATCTCCAAGTTGCCGGCATAATCGCCCGTCGCGAGGACAACGCCCTTTCTTGCAAAGGCTCTGATGACCTTCCCGTCATAGCCGCGGGCATAAACGCCGGTTACTCGACCGCATTCCCGGTCGCGAATCAGTTTTTTCACCGGCGTTTTGAAATATGTTCTCAAGCGGCCGGTCTTCTCTGCAAGGTTAAGGTTATTTTTAAGGTTATGACCCGACAAGTGAGCTGTTTGCCCTCGCGCATCAGGCAGGAGACGATTTCGTTCGCCAACCCGGCATTGTCGATGCCCATTGCTTTTTTAGAAATTCTCCGCCGATTACGGCAAACTGGCCGGATCTAAACTGGGGATGTGCGCTTTTTTCAAAAAGAATACAACCGTTGGGAGATTTATCCTGAAGTGGGCGGTAAGGATCCAAGGCCACTTATGGAATGTTCGGTACATACCCTAGTATGCGACATCATTGAGGTGGCTGATGACGGAAAAAGTGCTCGCGCCAGCTTTGTAACCCCCGGCGTCATTCACACGGTTCTGGATCCGGACCAGCGAAAGTGGTGCCATGTGATGTGGGAGCGGTACGGGTCTGATTTCGTTATCGACACCGACGGCCAGCTGAAGTACCTCAATGAGCAGGTCTGTCCGGACATTATGACCGATTTGGATTATAGGGACTGGGCAGCCGAGGAATATGCGCGGCTTACCGATCCCAACGCGCCTCCTCCGCCGCCGGTTACCGCGGGGTTGCCGCACGTAACTTATCCTGGTCCCTGGCACAAACCGTACTCGATATTGCAACCTCCGCAATACGATGTGCTATGGCCTGTGCCGTACAAGACTCTTGATGAAGAGAATCGCTATAATAAACCCAGAACCCAATAGAGATGAGGTAAAAAGATATGCATGACGAATACCCGCACATTTTTAAACCATTGCATTTGCCGGGTTTAACGCTGAAGAATCGCATTTTTTCCGCGCCGACCTCGCTGGCGGAGCTTGGGCCCAACGAGACATATTCTACTGAGAATATAGAATACTACAAAATGCGCGCGGCCAGCGGAGCGGCCATGGTGTGCGTCGGCGAGGTTATGGTTGACCTGAAACACGGCCGTTCTCACCCCGCCCAGGCGGGCATAAATGAGCCCGGCGCGCGTTCCTACTTTTCAAAACTGGCAGACGCCATCCATTCGGGAGGCGCCGCGGCGGCAGTAGAGCTGAACCACGGCGGTGCCCTCGCCCTTCCCCACACTCTCGAAGGCGGAAAGGCCTACGGGCCATCCGGATACACAGACCCGTGGGGCGACGAAGTCTTTGAAATGAGTGAAGAGCAGATATATCAGGCAGCCGAAGCCTATGGACAAGCCGCGGCCAACGCAAAGGCCTTCGGCTTTGACCTGGTGATGATTCATTGCGGACACGGCTGGCTTATACACCAGTTCCTGTCCCCGCTTACCAATTTCCGCACCGACAAATGGGGCGGAAGCCTTGAGAACCGTATGCGCTTCATAATCCTTGTTGTGGAAAAGGTCCGGGAAGCGGTGGGAAAGAACTTTCCCATTGAAGCGCGAATCTCCGGCTCCGAGCGTATAGAGGGCGGCTACGACTTGGACACGGGAATAGAGATAGCTAAGGCGCTGGACGGCAAGGTGGACCTGATTCATGTCTCCGCCGGCACGCAGGCGGCTTTGGAGGCCTATAACCGCGGCCACGAAGTTATTTTGTGTGAGCAGCGATTCCGTGTGCGAGCAATCATTCAGTAAAAAATAAGAGCATATTCGATAACCTTCAAATGGCGGTTTGACAGCTCCATTTCCCGGTTACTTCGAATATGCTCTGCTTTTTTATTTAAATTCAATCACATCATCATTTGGTTGCCGTGACGTTCAGCGCATCAGCCCGCTGATACCGCGCAAAAGGCGAGGTGAGTTAATCACATCCATGGCATTTAAACCAGAGTTTTACTGCCACAGTGCTATTTCGCATCGTATATTGGGTTACTATAAACCAAGGGCGGGGAAGTTCCCCCGCCCTTGGTTATGTGCAAACGGCGGTTTAACCGCCAAGGTAAGCTTTTTTGATTTCGTCGCTGTCGGCCAGTTCTTTGCCGGTGCCGGAGAGGGTGATTCTGCCCGTCTCAAGGACGTAAGCCCTGTCGGCGATTTCCAGAGCCATGCCTGCGTTCTGTTCGACCAGCAGGACGGTGGTGCCGGACTGGTTGAGAGTCTTGATTATGTCGAAAATTTCCTCGACCAGAAGGGGAGCCAGGCCCATGGAGGGCTCGTCCAACATGATCATTTTCGGCCGGCTCATTAGAGCCCTGCCCATGGCAAGCATCTGCTGCTCGCCGCCGGACAGGGTGCCCGCAATTTGCTTCCTGCGCTCCTTAAGCCTGGGGAACCTGGCGAAAACGCTCTCAATGATGGCCTCGTCGACGCCTTTTTGGGTAAAGGCCCCCATTTCCAGATTTTCCATAACGGTCATCTTAAGGAAGATGCGGCGCCCTTCGGGGCAGTGAGCCAGGCCCTGCTGCACTATCTTGTGAGCCTCCATCTTGGTAATGTCGTGGTACATAAAGGTGATGGAGCCGGTTTTGGGCCGGAGGAGGCCTGAAATGGTTTTAAGTATGGTGGATTTGCCGGCGCCGTTTGCGCCAATGAGGGCAACAATTTCGCCCTGGTTTACCTCAAAACTGACGCCCTTGATGGCGTGGATAGGGCCGTAGTAAACATTTATATCGTTGACCTTAAGCATTATCGGGCCTCCTTCTTTCCAAGATAGGCCTCGATGACCGCAGGGTTGTTTTTAATCTCCTCAGGAGTGCCCTTGGTGATTATTTGGCCGTAATTCAGCACCACAATACCCTCGCAGATGCCCATGACAAGATTCATGTCGTGCTCAATCAGCAGAATGGCTATCTTGAAGGTATCCCGTATCTTGCGGATGTTTTCCATAAGCTCGGTGGTTTCGGAGGGGTTCATGCCTGCGGCGGGCTCATCCAAAAGCAAAATGCTCGGGTTTGTGGCCAAGGCCCGCACAATTTCAAGACGACGCTGGGCACCGTAAGGCAGGCTGCCGGCCTTCATATTCGCCATGCCCTCCATGCTGAAAATGGAGAGCAGCTCCAAGGCCCGTTCCCTGGCAATGCGCTCCGCCCGCCAGTAGGCCGGGATGCGGAAGATTGCCCCGGCAAGTTTGTAGTCTATTTCATTGTGGAGGCCCACCAGCACGTTTTCCAGGACAGTCATGTCCTTAAAAAGACGGATGTTCTGGAAGGTGCGGGCTATGCCCGCGCGGCATACCTGGTAGGTGGTCATGCCTGAGGTGTCGCGCCCGTCCAGCAGTATGGTACCCTTTGTGGGCTGATAGACCTTAGTGAGAAGGTTGAACACCGTGGTCTTGCCGGCGCCGTTGGGCCCGATAAGGCCGGCAATTTCCGTACGGCCGATAACCATGTTGAATTCCTTCAAAGCATGAAGACCGCCGAAGCTGATGCCCAGGTGATGGGCTTCCAAAATCGGTGTCTTGTCAAGGTCTCTTTCCGGTATAAAGGCGCTTGGTGGAAGAGGGCGAAGCTTACTCATTTTTACCGGCCTCCCTTTTCTTTGATATAAGGTCCATCAGCTTTTCCAGCAGGCGCCTGAGGGAGAAGTCATAGGTTCCCATGAGGCCAGATGGCTTGAAGATCATCATAATGATGAGCAGAACGGAATATATGATCATGCGGTAGTCGCTGAAAACCTGAAGGACCAGAGGCAGGCTGGTCAGCACTGTAGCCGCTATAACGGAGCCTATCATGGAGCCCATGCCGCCCAGCACCACCATGACCAGTATGTTTATGGAGGCCATGAAGTCGAATGCCTTGGGGAACAGGGAGCCCTGGTTGCCTGCAAACAGGGCGCCAGCAATGCCGGCAAAGAAAGCGGATACAGAGAAGGCCATGACCTTGTAGTAGGTTGTATTGATACCGCAGGCTTCCGCGGCAATCTCGTTGTCGCGGAGGGAGAGAATCGCCCTGCCGTGGCGGGATTTCATTATCATGTGAATGACGACACAGGTCAGCACAACGCAGATGTACACAAGGGTGAAGCTCGAGTACTTTGGAATATTCAAAAGACCGGGAGTGCCGCCTGTTATTTTGGGCAGGTTTATGATGCATACCCTTATTATCTCACCAAAGCCCAGCGTTACTATGGCCAGGTAGTCGCCTTTAAGTCGCAGGGCGGGTATGCCGATTATTATTCCGAAAATTGAGGAAACAATGCCGGCAATCAAGAGACCCAGGATGATGGAAAGAGGAGCCGGCAAGGATGCGGTGGCCTTCCAAACCAGGGCGCCGGTATAGGCTCCCACTGCCATAAAGCCGGCGTGACCCAGAGGCAGCTGGCCCAGATAGCCCGTAACCACGTTAAGGGAAACAGCCAGAATGATATATATGCCTACCTGAATAAACAGCGAGTTTTGTGTACGGGTGGTGATGCCGCTGGAAATTACATAATTACCAACGAGCAGCAGCAGGATTATGAGGGCAAGGTTAATTGCGTAGCTGACAGGTGTGGAAAGACGTCTTTTCTCCATTTCGCCACCCCCTAAACCTTTTCCTGCATGCTTCTGCCAAGGAATCCGGTGGGCTTGACAAGGAGCACGATAATTAGTATGGCGAACACAACCGCGTCAGTCCACTCGGACAGCCCCACGGCGGAGACGAGCACTTCGGCAAAGCCGATTGCCAGCCCGCCTATCATGGCGCCGGGGATGGAGCCGATGCCGCCCAGAACCGCGGCAACGAAGGCCTTGAGTCCCAGCAGGGAGCCCATTGTGGGACTCACCAGGGGATAGCGGCAGCAATAAAGTATGGAGCCGATTCCGGCCAGGGTGCTTCCCACGGCAAAGGTAAAGGTGATGGTGGAGTTGACGTTGATTCCCATGAGTTTGGCGGCGTCGGTGTCCTCGGAAACCGCCCTCATGGCCTTACCCATCTTCGTCTTCTGAACCAGCAGGGTGAGGCAGACCATGGATATTATGGTTACGACGATTGTCACAAGGGCAGTCAGACTGATGTTGATGGTGCCGATTTTAAAGTTGATGGCAGGAATTATCAGGGTGTTGGGAAAGCTGCGGGCGTTGGCGGTGAATAATAGCTGGGCCATGTTCTGCAGAAACAGGGATACGCCTATGGCGGTGATGAGAAGGGATATGCGGGGCGCAGAGCGCAGAGGCTTATACGCCACCTTCTCTATTAGCACTGACAGCAGGACACACCCGATTATGGCCAGGATAATTGCCAAAACGGGATTGTGGCCTGCCGTTAAAATCAGGACGGCTATGTATCCGCCCGCCATGATTATATCGCCGTGAGCGAAGTTTAATAGCATTATGATGCCGTAGACCATGCTGTATCCCAGCGCAACCAGAGCATAAATGGAACCCAGTTGTAACCCATTTATTAGTTGTGATAGCAATAGCATGGGGGAAGTCCCCTTTCAGGATTAGGATTATTTTTGTAGCTGCAGCCTTTAATACTCGGCCGCTTTTTTTTGTGTTTTTTTATTTGCGCCTAGGCGTACCTAGGCGGAGGGCGGAAAATCCGCCCTCCGCGCACGGGTGTTAATATTTGACAGATATTATACAGCTTTCAAACAAAAATTGCAAACAATTATGCAGAAATATTATCTGCCGATTTGCGATTAATAGTTGCCCCAATATTTGGCTTCGCCGCTGGCGATGTTGATGATGACGGCGGTCTTGTTGGGGTTGTTGTACTCGTCAAAGGTGACATGTCCGGTCACGCAGTTCATATCGGTGGCCTTCATGTAGGAAATGATGGTCTCGTTATCCAGCTTGCCGTCGGCATCGGCCTTGGCTATGGCGTCGAAAAGGATCATTGCAGCGTCATAGCCCTGAGCGGCGAACATGTTGGGCTCGATGCCGTACTCAGCCTTGTAGGCCTGCAGGAAGGTCTGAACCTCTTCTCTGGTGTCCTGGGTGGAGTAGCCGGAGCAGTAGTAGGCTCCTTCAATCAGAGCGGGGTCGGTGACGGCCTCCAGAACGGTATCCCAGCCGTCCACGCCAAGCATGGTGGCGGTGACGCCGGCGGAATTTGCCTGCTGGGCAATAAGAGCAATGACCTCGTAGTAGTCAGGCAGGAACAGAACATCGGGGTTCTTTGCTGCAATGTTTGTAAGCTGGCCCTGGAAATCAATGGAGCCGTCGGCATAGCTTTCATCGGCAATAATCTCAAGGCCGATTTCATTGGCTTTTGCTTTAAAGGACTCTGCCACGCCCACGGAGTAGTCGCTGCCGTTGTTGTAGAGTACGGCTGCTGTCTTAGCTTCCAGCACTTCCTTGGCAAAGCTGGCCATCTTCTCACCCTGGAAGGGGTCAATGAAGCAGGAACGGAACATGTTTTCGTAGACCTGGCCGGTCTCCTCGTTGTAGGTGACTGAGAGAGCGGTGGCGGAAGCTGTAATCATGGGCATCCTGTCTGCCTGGGACTCGGAAACCACTGCCACGGTGGGGCCGGTAGTGACGTCGCCGACAATCGCCACAACGCCCTGGTCTACCAGAGAGTTGTAACCCAGAACCGCCTTGGCGGCGTCGCCCTCTTCGTCGTACTCAACCAGTTCAACCTTCTTGCCGTTGATTCCGCCCTTTTCATTAATTTCCTTTGTGTACAGGCGGACGCCGTTGGCGACGGCAACGCCGTACTGAGCAACGCTGCCGGTCAGAGGGGCCAAAAGGCCGACTTTCATGGTTCCAGAGAAAGAACCTTCGTCTTCAGAGCCCTTAGACTCATCGGGTGTTGAAGCGGAGCCATTGGACCCGCTCGGGGTGCCTGATGGGGCCTTTGTCTCTCCCTTGCCGCAAGCGCTAAAGAGAGCCAACATCAGGACAAGTGCCAAAATGATGCTGATAATCTTCTTCATTTTGTTTCCTCCTTTTAATTTTCTTACTTGACATTATTTAATTATGTGCCGGTTTCCCGGCATAGGTATCTATGTAAAAAGGCGGCACCGCTAAAAGAGCGGTGCCGCCTTGAGTATACGGGGATTTCTCAGAAGGACGGCTTCGGTTCTTTTAAGCGGGCTGGTTGAAGTCCGTTAATAATTATTACAAGTATTACGGGTACTATAAGGCTAATTAATCCTATTATTATTACATCTACAACGGAAAGGAGAATGGATACGATTATGCTAATAATAAGGAAAATAAGTACAATAAGAAAAATGGACGCCGCAAAAGCAGCGCCCGTAATTATGCCAAAGATATGCTTTTTGGAGCATGCAGAGCCAGCCTCTGCAAACTTGTTTGCAGAAGCGCAAGGATATGTATTATTGATGCGGTAGAATCCTGTCATATCCGTGGCTCCTTCCAAAACCGGCGTTATCGGTAAAAAGTATATCCATTTTAAATCACTAAAGCGGAAATGTCAATAGTTATTCTATCCTAGTTTTAATATTTGTTCCGTGCGTTTTTTATCTAAATTATATTCTAATCGGCCCGATGGTGTCTGCAGCCGCAAAAATATCCAATATCAACAAATATCAATATTTATCGTCAATTTTCTGACTATTCTTGCAATAAAACTTCAGGGTTGCTATAATGCATTCGTCTTGCCGCTGGCAGTAAGACAATGCCATTTAAGAGGAGAGAAACATCAAAAATGGTTGCCCCCGTGGCCCTGACAATATCCAGGAAACTGAAAGTTTCCCCGGTGCCCTGCATTATAGCCATTTCCGTTTCATCCAACCTGCAGGGGGCTGCCACCCTGGTTGGAGATACCACCTCAATCCTTTTGGCCGGGCAGACCGGCATGGATTTTCTGGACTTTTTTGTTTACAGGGGAAGGGCTGGCCTTTTTTGGGTTGTCCAGATCAGCGCCGTAGTTTCTGCCCTTGTCCTTATGTGGATATTTAGAACATACAGCCAGCTCATTAATGTGAAGGACAGGACCAGGGTGGAGGACTATTTTCCCACTGTTGCTTGTGGGCATGATTGTCCTGCTTATATTAGTCTCCTTTATACCTGAGGAAATGAAGCCCTCCACCATTAACGGGCTTATCTGCATGGCGCTGTTTTTAATCGGCCTTATCCGGGAACTGGCGAGGAAAAAGGATTTCAGTATGGTTGCCGGCGCATTAAAGGAGATCGACTACTTTACCCTGCTGCTGCTCGCCGGCCTGTTCATTGTTATTGCCGGCATCACAAAGGCCGGTGTGGTGGATGCCATTGCCGATCTTTTTGTCAAAATAAGCGGCAACAATCTCTTTGCAATCTACTCGCTGCTTGTCTGGGCGTCGGTGCTGTTCTCCGCGTTTATCGATAATATTCCCTATGTTGCGACAATGCTGCCAGTTGTCGCCAGCATAGCTTCCGCGATGGGTGTTGACCCCACGCTGCTGTATTTCGGGCTTATCTCCGGCGCAACTCTCGGCGGGAACCTGACTCCCATCGGGGCGTCCGCCAACATAGCCGGTCTGGGCATACTTCGCAAAGAGGGATATGAGGTCCAAACCAAAGACTTTATGAAAATCAGCGTGCCCTTCACCCTGTCGGCCGTAATTACCGGATATGTGCTTATCTGGTTCCTCTGGGTCTGATATATCCTTAAAATAGCCGCCTCCTGTCCGAAATTGGCAGGAGGCGGTTTTTTTAATAGTGCTGTACGATTTTGTAGTAGGCTCTTGCAGTAAGCGTATAAATGGCGGCGTAGCAGAGGGCGAAGATGGCGAAGGTTCCCACAGCGCAGAGGGCGTACAGGGAAACGTTGGTAAGATGCAGGGTAGCCAGCAGTTTTGTAATGATTGGGAAGGCAAAGCACACGTGTACCCCTGCGGTAACGAGGGGAAGGAAGAACACCGTAAGCACCTGGCTTTTAATTGAGCTTTTCACCTCTTCACGGCTCATGCCCACCTTTTGCATGATGGCGAACCGCTCCTTGTCCTCGTAGCCCTCGGTTATCTGCTTGTAGTAGATTATCATGATGGTGGCCAGCATGAACAGCAGCCCCAGAAAGATTCCCAGGAAGAGGAACCCGCCGTAAATCATATAGTATTCGTCCGCACCCGCCTGCCTGCACTCCACATAAATCGGATAGGTATGGGTCTCTCCGTCTTCTGTTTCCGTGACGGCAAAGGAGGAGAGGTTTTCCCGGAGGGTATCGGCAAAGTCTAGCTTTTCCTCTTTGGTTCCGGTAATGTCGAATTGGATGTATGTTTCGGGGAGATAGTATGTCTTGCAGACTTCCTTTTGCCTCAGGTAGAGGCGGTTTAAAACATCCGTGTCGTAGACAACTACATAGTGGGTGTCCACCAGCCAGGAGATGTATTCGCCTCCGAAGGGAGCCGAGTCAAGGTGCCGTGCTACGTTAAAGTCGATATCAAGAACCTTTATTTTATCGCCCACGGGCAGCTCGGGGCTGTATATTAAAATGTCCGCCGGGGATTTCAGGTTTGCTTCGCTGCCTGTGAGCTGACGGTATCCGTCCTGAGTAATAAAAGTGAGGAAAGACAGTCCGGCGATTCCGTTTCCTGTTTTTGAGTCCGGCAGGAATGTGTTTTCCTGTCTTTCGGCCGCCAGTCTCAGCTCGTTAAAACGGATCAGTTTTTTTACTTCCAACCCTTTCTGCGACGCATTGCTATTTATGGCATCCAGTATCTCCGAAATCTGCTCCTCGGGCTGGCCATCGCCGCTGACGGAGATATCGTAGGGATAGCGGGCGTCGATAATGTCCTCCATGCCGATATACAGGCTTACTGTGGTGGACATCATTACCAGAACCATGGTGGACAGGATGCATATGTTGGAAAGGCCCACGGCGTTTTGCTTCATCCGGTGTATCATGCCCGATACCGTAGTAAAGTGCTCGGTTTTATAGTAGTATTTTTTGTTCCTGCGCAGGGCCTTAAGAAGGACAATGCTTCCGGCGGTGAAAAGGCAGTAGGTGCCGATTATAACCAGTATGACGGCAAGGAAAAACATGGATATTGCGGAAAGGGGGGATTTTGTTAAAATTGCGATGGCGTAGCCCCCGCCCAGCGCCAGAATCCCTACGAACGCGAGGAAAAAGTTGGATTTGGGCTCCCTTTGCCCCACGCTTCCGCCCTGAAGAAGCTGTATGGGGTTGTTGAGCCGGATTTGAAACATGTTGGAAACAAGTATCAGCAGGAAAATGCCGGCAAACAGGACCGCGGCAATGCCAATGCTGCTTAAAGAAACGTTAAAGCCCAGGGGCACGGGAAATCTCAGCAGGCGGCAAAGTATTGCAAATGAGAGTTTGGAAAAAATGAGTCCTGCCAGAAGTCCCGCCACGATGGAGGCGGCTCCCGTAAACACCGTTTCGTAAAAGAGAACAGCTGCAATATGCCTTTTTTCCATGCCCAGGATATTGTAAAGGCCCAGTTCTTTTTTGCGGCGCTTCATCAGGAAGCTATTTGTGTAAAAGAGAACTATGGTTGCAAAGATTCCAACGATAATGCAGCCAAAAGCCATAAAAATCCGAATGTAATCCCCGCCCAGCATATTTGTGAGGCCTTCATTGCCGTTGATGAAAAGCATTATATGCATGGTTGCCACACTTGCCATGCAGGTTAAAAAATAGGGGATATAGAGTTTGCGGTTGTTTCGTATGTTTGTCAGGGCCATTTTGGGGTAAAAGTCTGCTTTACGCACTGGCTTCACCGCCTGTCGCAATCAAGGTCAGGGTGTCGGAGATTTTCTGGAACAGCTCCTCGTTGGTAAGGTTCCCCCTGTAAATCTGATGGAATATCTGGCCGTCCCGAATAAACAGCACCCTGCTTGCGTGGCTTGCCGCCTTGACGCTGTGGGTCACCATCAGAATGGTCTGCCCATCCGCGTTTATTTCCCCAAACAGACGCAGCAGGCTGTCCGCGTTCCGGGAATCAAGAGAACCCGTGGGCTCGTCTGCAAGCAGCAGCTGCGGCCCGGTGATGAGGGCTCTTGCCACCGCCGCCCGCTGCTTTTCGCCGCCGGAGACCTCGTAGGGGAATTTTTTCAGTATTTTATCTATGCCCAGCTTTCCGGCCAGGGGCTGAAGGCGCCGGTTCATCTCGTCAAAAGACTTGCCGGCTAGCACCAGGGGCAGAAGCACATTGTCCTGGATGGAAAAGGTGTCCAGAAGGTTGAAGTCCTGGAACACAAAGCCGAGATTATCCCTCCGGAAGGCGGAGATGTCCTTTTCACTGATGTCCAGGATGCTCTTGCCCCTCAGCCTGACCTGGCCGCTGGTGGGCTTGTCCAAGGCGGCAAGTATGTTGAGCAGGGTGGTCTTGCCGGAGCCCGATTCCCCCATGATTGCCACGTATTCCCCCTCTTCCACGGAAAAGGTTACGTCGGAAAGGGCCTGCACCTGAGTGCCGCCAAAGCGTGTGGTGTATATCTTCTTAAGATTTTCAACTTCAAGTATCGTCATAAATTAGCCTCCGTTGCTTTTAATCTGGTCGATTGCAACACTATTATAACAAGAGCCCGAAATGCGCTGCCATAGTTTTGGCTTACATTTCGGGCTCCAATCTTACACTTTTGTAAGTTTGGGCTTACTCCACAGTCAGGGGCTGCCTGTTCAGGTCCAAAAGCAGCCTTGTACCCGCTCCCACCTGAGATTCGATTGAAATGCCGTGCCCCAGCTTTGAAATAATCCGCTTGCAGAGATACAGGCCTATGCCGGTGGATTTTTTGTCGGTCCTTCCGTTGTAGCCTGTAAATCCCTTTTCAAACACCCGCGGTATGTCCTCCGGCTGAATGCCTATGCCCGTATCCTCTATGACCAGGGTGCAGGGGGTCTTTTCGTCCATGTAAATGGAGATTTTCCCCTCCCTGGTGTATTTGAGGGCGTTTGACAACAGTTGCTCAATGACAAAGCACAGCCATTTTTCGTCCGTGATTACGGTCTGGTCAATTTCCTTGTAATCCAAAGTGATTTTACGCCTTATAAACTCCCTGGCATATTTCCGGACGGCCTGCTTTACAATGGCGTCCAGGGAGTATTCCTGAATCAGCAGGTCCCCGGATATGTTATCCGACCGCAGAAAAGCAATGGCCATATCCACATAGTGCTCAATTTTGAAAAGAGCTGCCGACAGTTCTTCCCTTGACGGTTCTTCCTGGGATTGGAGCAGCAGGCTCATGGCGGAAATGGGGGTTTTTATCTGGTGCGCCCAAAGGGTGTAGTACTCGGTCATCTCGCTGAGCCTGAGAGTGCTCTCCGAGGTCAGTCGCCTGATTTCATGGTTTAAAAGCCGGACTAGCTCCTGATAAGCCGCCTCTATTTCGCCTTTGGGCTCCGTCAGTTCATCCGTACTTACGGTGATATTGCTTTGAATGCTTTTAAGCAGGCTAATTTTCCTGCGGTAGTGGGCATAATCCACGGCGCAGAAAATAACAAGCACCGCTCCGCAGAGTACGGCAGCGTATATTACGGGCTCCAGGGGCAACCCGTAGAGCACAGTCACAAGTGCGGAGACGGCAAAAAACAGGCAAACCATTACGGCGGTTTTAAAATGTCCTTTTAAGTACAAAAATACGGCCCTCATATCATTTCACCATATACCCTATTCCCTTTTTTGTGGCTATGAAGTCGCAAAGCCCGGAGTCCTCCAGCTTCTTCCGCAGCCGGGTAATATTCACTGTCAGAGTGTTGTCGTCTATGAAGCTGTCAGTCTCCCATAATCTGGACATGATGACTTCCCTGGATACCGTTTTGCCTCGGTTTTCCATGAGTATGTGAAGGATTTTGTATTCATTTTTTGTTAAATCTATCCTTTGCCCACGGTATGTAAGGCTGCCGTCGGCGGTATTGAGTATTGCGCCCCGGTGTTCAATAAGGTTTGTGCCGCTGCTGAAATCGTATGTTCTCCGGAGCAGGGCCTGCACCTTTGCCGTCAGCACGTTCAAGTCGAAGGGCTTTGTTATAAAGTCGTCTCCTCCCATATTTATGGCCATGACTATGTTCATATTATCCGACGCCGAGGAAATAAAAACAATGGGGACATCGGACAGCTTTCTGATTTCGGTGCACCAGTAGTATCCGTTAAAGAAGGGAAGGTACAGGTCCATCAGTATCAGGTGAGGGGAAAAGGACACAAATTGTTCCAACACGCTGCTGAAATCTGTGACGCACATAACTTCACAGCCCCAAGATTCAATGTAGCTTTTTATTGTGCGGGCGATAATTTCATCGTCCTCCACTATCATTATCTTATACATAATTCACCTCTTTGCGGTATGGCGCCTTATCCTTAATCCCCGCCCCGGCATATCATATATTGATATAAAGCGTGCCAGGAGAGGATTTTATGCCCTATGATGTGACTCGAGCTCTTGAATATGCACGTAAGTGGGCCTTTGCCCGGAATCTAAGATACTATAATTTTGACGCTCTGGGGGGAGATTGCACTAACTTCATTTCTCAGTGCCTGTATGCCGGCTGCGGCGTGATGAACTATACCCCTGATACGGGGTGGTATTACATTTCTTTAAACTCCAGGGCTCCTGCATGGACCGGCGTTCCGTTTTTGTATAACTTTCTTGTGAACAACAGGGGGACGGGCCCCTACGGCCGTGAAGCCCCTCTTGATAATGCTAGGCCGGGGGATATAGTTCAGCTAAGCTTTGACGGGATCCGGTTCTCCCACTCCCTGTTCGTGGTCAGCACGGGCGCAGTTCCCCGGCCGGATAACATACTTATTGCGACCCATACCTACGATTCCTATAACAGGCCCCTGTCCACTTATACATATGTCTCCCACAGGCTCATCTGCATTGAAGGGGCCAGGCATTAGCTGCTTGCCGGCATATCATCAGTATATGCTTAGTTTATCCTATATTTCAACATTTTTCAAAGGACTTATATGGGACATATCATAAAATTAAACAGGCTACCCGTTGTTGTTTTCAGCAAAAACCGATTAAAAAATAAACACTATAAAAATTATGTCGATAAAATGTATAGACATATGTTTATAATTAATTTATAATATGTTGGGATGAAATATTTAAATTTTTGGCGAAAAGGAGGAAAATTATGAGTTTCTTTAGGCGGAAAAACTCCGTTTCTGATGAAAAAAAACCACCGATTGTTGCGTCCGCGGATGTTCCTCCTGCCGTTGATTCAGTTCCTGCCGATTCTGCGCCCGCCGAACCTGCAAATACTGCTTCAATTAATTTGTCGCCCGCCGAATCCCCAAATACTGTTTCCACTAGTACGGCGTCCGATGAACCTGATGATTTTGGCTCCGTTGATTCCGTAATAAGGGTAAGAATTATCGAAAACGGCCTCCAGGCCTGTTTATATATAGAGCCCCCAATTAAAAACGGGGCGGGTCCTACTGTGGATTCCATGATGGCCGCCCTGAGCAACGCGGGGGTGACGTATAACATTGACATGGAAAAGCTCAAGGAGCTGGAGGCTAAGCCTGTTTTTTATAAGGATGTGGTAGTGGCTACGGGGATTCCCCCGGTAAACGGTGAAGACGGGAAGGCGGAATT
>JBMNQG010000026.1:0-27285 GCA_050944015.1 Oscillospiraceae bacterium | reverse complement strand
CCGCAGCAGCTACGACGACGCCAAGGAACGGCTCATGAACCGTTTCGGTCTTTCCGAAGTCCAGGCCCAGGCCATATTGGACATGCAGTTGCGCCGCCTGCAGCGCCTGGAGCGGGAAAAGATAGAGGCGGAATATCAGGAGTTTTTGAAAAAAATTGCATATTACGACAGTCTTCTCTCTGACGAAGAAGCCATAAAGGAAGTCCTGATTTCTGAGCTGGAGGAGATTAAAGAAAAGTACGGCGACGAGCGCCGCACGGAAATAGCGGCGGTGGAAAATGAAATAGACATTGAAGACCTGATTGACGAGGAGGAATGCGTCTATACCCTGACCCGTGCGGGCTACATCAAGCGGGTTCCCGCATCGGAATACTCCGCCCAGCGCCGGGGCGGCCGCGGGGTCAAGGCAATGGCCACCCGGGAGGAGGACTACGTGGAAACCGTCTTCACCGCCTCCACCCACGACAACATACTGTTCTTTACGGACAGGGGCCGGGTATATAAGAAGAAGGGCTACCTCATCCCCGCGGCGGGCCGGGCCGCGAAGGGCACGAATATCATTAACCTTTTGCCCATCGAGCAGGGCGAGCGGGTCAACGCCATGATACATTCCAGGGGCATTCCCGAAAAAGACAAGTACCTGTTCATGGTGACGAGGAACGGCACAGTGAAGCGCTTGCCCATTTCCGCCCTGAAGAACATTCGCAACGTAGGCATACGCGCCCTGACGCTGGAGGAAGGGGACGAGCTGATAAGCGTGCACCAGACGGACGGAAATCAGAACATCATAATCGCCACCCACGACGGCTACGCCATCTGCTTCAGCGAAAACGACGTCCGCCCCATGGGCCGGGACGCCGTGGGAGTCCGCGGCATACGCCTGCGCCCCGGCGACTACTGCGTTGGGGCAGTCAAAGCCCGGGAGGGAAGCTGCCTGCTTTCCGTCACCGAGAACGGCTACGGCAAGCGCACCCCTGTGGAGGAGTATTTGAGGGGCGGCGAAGATTCCGAGCGCCAGCCTCAGCGCAGGGGCGGCTTCGGCCTTAAAAGCTATAACGTCACCGAAAAGACGGGCAAGGTGGCCGACGTCAAGCTGGTGGACGACAGCGACGACGTCCTTGTCATTTCCGACGACGGGACCATTATCCGCATGGCCGCAGAAAGCATCAGCATATACAAGAGGGATACCCAGGGCGTCCGCATCATGAAGCTGAACGAGGGCGCCAAGGTTATCTCCATTGCCACCACGGAAAAAGAGGAAGCGGAGGACGCCGAGGAAACGGCCGAGTAGTCCCGTACCCCAATACGGTCTGAAAGAGGTATAGGAATGAAAAAGGTAACTATTTACACCGACGGGGCCTGTTCCGGAAATCCGGGCCCCGGCGGCTGGGGCGCCATACTCCGCTATAAGGACAAGGAAAGGGAAATGTCCGGCGGCGAAGCCGAGACAACCAACAACCGCATGGAACTGTTGGGCGTAATTAACGCCCTGTCGGCGCTCAAGGAGCCCTGCGAAGTGCAGCTTTTTACGGACTCCCAGTATATATCCAGGGCCATAAACGAGGGATGGATAGAGTCTTGGAAGCAGAAGGGCTGGAAGCGCAAGGACGGGGAGCTGAAAAACATAGATTTGTGGAAGGAGCTTGACAGGCTCCTGCAAAAGCACAAGGTCACCGTTAACTGGGTGAAGGGCCACGCAGAAAATGAATACAACAACCGCTGCGACAGGCTGGCCGTGGCGGAAAGGGACAAGTTTTTATAAAATAATACATTCAGATTATCCAACAGGTTAAGGAGCTTCAAAAAATATCTGGAGGTGACAGCCGGTGGGGAAAGAAAAAAATGAATCTCCGGGCAAAGTTGAGCTGTTCTTTAAGGGGGACCCGTACAATTTTGCCATAAAGGCTTTCTGCACCCGGTGGAAACCCTTCCTTATAATGGCGATAGGCTTTGACGAGGCCACCCGGTTCAACAGGTTTACAAAGCAGCTTCCCATTACGGAAAAGGTGCTTACGGAAAACCTGAGGGAGCTGGAGGCCGACGGGCTCATCACCCGCACGGTGTATCCGGAAGTGCCGCCCCGGGTGGAGTACAAGCTGACGGAGCTGGGCCGCTCCGTATGCCCCATACTGGAGGCCATTTATCACTGGGGCTGGAAAGAGATGAAGCGCCGGGGCCTGCCCATTGACCCCATAGGAGAAATGTGGCATGGCTACAGGGAAAGGGACGAAAAGGCCATGGAGGCCCCCTTCAAGAAGTAGCTTACCTCCAGGTAAGTAACCTACCTGTATGTGCGATCTTCTCAGGGAATTTCAGGTGTGTTATACTGTAACACACATACATAAAGACAAATTCCGTACAAACACGGAGCGGAGAGGAGATTTGAGATGAACAAGTATCCCCATATGTTCTCGCCCATGACCATCAGGGGCGTGACCTTCAAAAACCGCGTTATGTCGTCCCCAATGACCACGGCCCGCACGGTGGACGACCGTGGCTGCCCCACCGACGAGTGCATCGACGGTTATGAGACCAGAGCCCGGGGCGGAGTGGCGGCCGTCACCGTTACCGAGACTTTTGTGGACTTTGACAGGGGCGCCAGGCACGACCACAGCATCGACTTCGTGAGCAACGACCTGTCGGTACGGCATCTGGAATCTCTCTTTACCCTGGCAGAGAGCATCAAGGCCCACGGGGCTGTGGCCAGCGTGCAGTTCAATCACGTTGGAAACGTGAACCACCCCTCCGCCATCCCCAGCGGCAGGAACCCCATAGGTCCTTCCGGCTTCGTCAGGGAAGACGGGGTTGTGGTTGAGGAGATGACGGAGGAAGACATGGAAGAGGTGGCGGAGCTCTTCGCTATCGCCGCAGAAACAGCCCACCTGGCCGGATTTGACATGATTATGATTCACGGCGGTCACGGCTGGCTTCTGGGCCAGTTTGTCTCCCCCCTTACAAACCACCGGAAGGACAAGTACGGCGGCAGCATGGAAAACAGGGTCAGGTTCCCCATCATGGTTCTGGACCGCATCCGCCAGAGATGTCCCAACCTCCTTATAGAGTACCGTCTCTCCGGCTCCGAGCGCGTGCCCGGCGGCCTTGAGATTGACGAATGCTGCGAATTTGCAAAGCTGATTCAGGACAAGGTGGACCTGATTCACGTCACCAGCGGGCTTTACCACAACCACGTGGCCTCCAAGGCCTTTTCGTCCATGTTCCACCCCCACGGCTGCAACCTGGACCTGGCCGAGAAGATAAAGAAGGCCGTGAAAATCCCGGTGGTGGCCGTCGGCGGCTTCAACCATCCCCAGCAGATTGAAGACGCAATCGCCTCGGGCAAGTGCGACTTTGTGGCGCTGGGCCGTCAGATGCTGGCCGACCCGCAGTTTGTGAACAAGGTGGCCGAAGGCCGGGAGGACGAAATTGCCCCCTGCCTGCGCTGCTCCTGCTTCAACCCCCTGGAGCCGGACCCGAACAAGCGTCCCTATGCCGAGCCCTTCCAGTGCACCGTTAACCCCTACTCCATGCGGGAACTTAGGATGCAGTGGGCTCCGCCGGTGAAGAAAAAGAGGAACGTGCTGGTTGTAGGCGGAGGGCCCGGCGGAATGTACGCGGCCATTACCGCGGCGGAGCGGGGCCACAACGTCACCCTTTTGGAGAAGGAAAACCGCTTGGGCGGCCTGCTGTGGTTTACGGACGTGGACTGCCACAAGGAAGACCTGCGCAGGTACAGGGACAGCCTCATTACGAGAGTCCACAGGGCCGGCGTGAACGTGGTCACGGGTATTACCGCCACGGCTGACACAATCAGGGAATACAACCCCGACGCCGTTATCATAGCCATAGGCTCTGAACCTGCGGTGCCCCCCATCCCGGGAATCCGCGAGTACGCACACCACGCCATGTACGCCTACTCCGACCCCGACAAGATAGGCAAGAAAGTGGTAATGATAGGCGGCGGCCTTATCGGCGTGGAATGCAGCATGCACCTGGCGGAGGCCCAGGGCTGCGAGGTTCAGATAATTGAAATGCTGGACGACTACGCCAGAGACGCCTATCTCAGCCACCGGGAGGCCATAGACCTGTTCATGCCCGACACCGTACATATCAAATGCGGGGTCAGATGCACCGAAGTGAAGCCCAACAGCGTCACCGTGTTGGATAAGGACGGCACCGAAATCGTCTACGAGGCCGACACCATCCTGTACGCCGTGGGCATGAAGGCGAAAACCGCAGAGTTCCACGAGCTTCTAAAGGCCCACCCCAATACCCGCTTTATAGGCGACTGCAAAAAGCCCGCCAGGATACTCCAAGCGGTCCGGGACGGAATGTTCGCAGCCTACGACATTATCTAATCCGGATAACAAGCTGCATGAAAATAGAAAATTGCGCTAATAAAAAGAGCCGCCACTGGCGGCTCTGGCTCTTTTTATTTTATACGTTCAGTTTTCCGGAGGGCCCAGCTGGGAGAGGGCCTTAATGAAATATTCCGGCAGGTCGCAGCTCAGCTCTATCTGCTCCCCGGTGCGGGGGTGGACAAACTTAAGCTGCTTTGCGTGAAGACACTGCCCGGACAGCCCTTTCTGGTTCCTTTTCCGGCCGTAAACCGGGTCCCCCAGGACCGGATGGCCCATGTGGGCCATATGTACCCGGATTTGGTGGGTCCGGCCGGTTTCCAGCCGGCAGCGCAGGTGGGTGTGGTTCCTGTACCGGTTTATTACCTCGTAGTGGGTTACTGCGGGGCGGGAGTTTTTGTCCGTCACCGCCATGAGCTTCCGCTGGGTGGGGTGCCGTCCAATGGGGGCGTCGACTGTGCCGCTGTCCTGTCTGATCCTGCCCAGGACTATGGTCTCGTAAACCCGGCTCAGGCTGCGGCTTGACAGCTGCCGGGACAGGGACTGGTGGGCAAAGTCGTTCTTCGCGGCGATTATCAGGCCGGAGGTGTCCTTGTCCAGCCTGTGCACTATGCCCGGCCGCAAAACCCCGCCTATGCCGGAAAGGCTGTCCCCGCAGTGGTGCATCAGGGCGTTTACCAATGTGCCCTCATAGTGGCCCGGCGCCGGGTGTACCACCATGCCCTGGGGCTTGTTTACTACTATCAGGTCGTCGTCCTCGTAGACAATCTCCAAAGGTATGTCCTGGGGCAGCACCTGCAGGTTTTCAGGCTCCGGCATTTCAACCAGAAAGCTCTCGCCGCTGGTTACCTTATAGTTTTTTTTCAAAGGCCGCCCGTCCTTGGTAACGGCGCCGGACTCCAGCAGCTTTTGGGCGGCGCTGCGGGATATGTCCGGCAAAAGACGGGCAAGGAGAGCGTCGATACGCTCTCCGCTCTCCTGTGCAGTTACCGTTATTGTCCTCGTAGTCATTTGTCAGAAAACTCCGCCAAAATGTCCTCCAGCGTAAAATTCAGTTCGGATTCGTCAAGTTCAGCAAAGGCCTGCTTCTTTTCAGGCTGCCTGGGAGACTCCGATATTTGAGTTGCCGCGTCCCCGGCGGCGGTTCTCTTGGCGGCTGCTTCCTTAGCCGCCTTCTCCTTTGGGGGAGCTTGCCGCGCGGCCTCCGCCTTGGAGGCCTCGGCGGCGGCAGCGGCCGCAAGGACGGGGTCGGAAATCATTTCCCTGGTCAGCCTGGGCTTTTGCACCATGCGTATGTCGGCTCCGCCCTGAAGGTTCCTGCCGTCGGGCATGCTCCTGGGCTTTTCGCGCTTTTTAAGCTCTATGGCGTCCCTTTGGAAAATTACGTACAGGCATAAGAGTATGCCGCCGACGGTAATGAATATGTCCGCCACGTTGAAGACCTCAAAGTTTATAAATTCAAACTCCAGCATGTCCACAACGTAGCCGTGGAGAACGCGATCAATGCCGTTGCCAAGGGCGCCGGCCAGCACCATGATGGCCGTCCACCGGCCGAAAGCCCCCTTGATGGTCTTTGTTGACACCAGCAGGATTACGGCAACGGCGAATATCACTGTGACGGCTATCAGCAGCCACCTGGTGTTTTGAAGTATGCCGAAGGCGGCGCCGTAATTGTGAATGTTTGTAAGGCGGATAAACCCGGGAATCAGATTCCTGACGCCGTCGCCGTAGGGGATGTTGAGGGTGGTCCAGTATTTAAGGCCCTGGTCGAGGATTAATATGAGTACCGTAACTATTGCATACAGCATTGTCGGTTCCTCCTGTCCCGAAAATTCAATTGCAAAGCGTCGCCTTCCAAGGGCGGGAATCTATCGCAATCACCCTATAGCCTGGACGCAGCGGGCGCAAAGCTCAGGGTGTTCATTGCTTTCTCCCACAGAGGAACTGTGTGTCCAGCACCTTACGCACTTGGGCTTGCTGCAGGCTTCCACCTTAATGGTGACGCCGGGGAAATCCTCGCCGGCGTAGCCTTCTCCCTGGCCGAAAACAGCCTCCACTTCGGAAGTAATGAACAGGGTCTTAAAGTCCTGGCCGGCAATCTGCTCGAAACTCTCCCTGGCGGCGTCGGAGACGTAAAGGGTTACCTTTGCCTCCAGGGGTTTGCCTATCATCTTTTCCGCCCGGGCCAGCTCCAGGGCCTTGTTCACGTCGTCCCGCAGGCGCAGGGAACTGTCCCAGTAGTCCTGGGTCCTCTGGTCCAGCTTCCACTCCTCCCTGACCTTGGGCATGTCGTTGAGCATTACATGTCTGGCGTCGTCGGCTTTGGTGTGGGGCATGGCCAGCCAGATTTCGTTGGCCGTAAAGGAAAGAACGGGGGCAAGAAGCCTTACCATGGCGTCCAGAATGTAGAATATGGAGGTCTGCCCGCTTCTTCTCGCCAGGCTGTCCCTGCCTTCGCAATATAGTCTGTCCTTGATGATGTCCAGATATAGATTGGACATGTCCACAACGCAGAAGTTGTGGATGGCGTAGGTCGCCATGTGGAACTCGTACCTTTCGTACGCCGCCAGGCACTTTTCAATCAGGTTGTTCAGCCGGCTCAGGGCCCACTTGTCTATGGGCAGCAGGTCCTCGTAGGCCACCGGATTGTCGGGATCGAAGCCGTGGAGGTTGCCCAGAATGAAGCGGGCGGTGTTGCGGATTTTCAGGTACTTGTCGGAAAGCTGCTTGAAGATGGCGTCGCTGCAGCGCATGTCCGCCCGGTAATCCGAGGAGGCGGCCCAGAGCCTCAGCAGGTCTGCGCCGTATTTGGGAATCAGCTCGTCGGGCAGTATGCTGTTCCCCAGGGACTTGTGCATGGCCTTGCCCTCCCCGTCCACGGTCCAGCCGTGGGTGAGGACGATTTTGTAGGGCGCGGAGCCCTTGCAGGCCACGGCGGTAAGAAGCGAGGACTGGAACCAGCCGCGGTACTGGTCGCCGCCCTCCAAATACATGTCGGAGGGCCAGACGCCGGGGGCGTTAAGCTCCATGGAGGCCACATGGGTGGAGCCGGAGTCAAACCAGCCGTCCAGGGTGTCCGTCTCCTTGGTGAAGGCGCCGCCTCCGCAGTGGGGGCAGGTAAAGCCCTCGGGGAGCAGGTCCTTAGCCTCCAGGTCAAACCAGGCGTTGGCGCCCTTTTCGGCGAAAATCCCGGATACGGATTCTATGGTTTCGGGGGTGCAGACAGGTTTTCCGCAGTCCGAGCAGTAGAAAACGGGAATGGGCAGGCCCCAGTGCCGCTGCCTGGAAATGCACCAGTCGGCCCGCTCACGGATCATGGAGACCATCCTGTCGTGGCCCCAATCAGGCAGCCAGGTCACGTGGTCGCAGGCCCGCACTGCCTCCTCCTTGAAGGCTTCCACGGAGCAGAACCACTGGTCCGTTGCCCTGTAGAGGATGGGCTCCTTGCATCTCCAGCAGTGGGGATACTGGTGGGTGATGGTCTTGCTGGCCAGCAGCATTCCCCGCTGGCGGAGGGCCTCAACTATGGCCTTGTTGGCCTCGGAATAAAGCAATCCCCTGAACTGGCCTGCCTCTTCCGTCATATAGCCCCTGTCGTCCACGGGGACGATGACGCCGATACTGGTTTTGCCGGAGGCGTCGTACTTGCGCACGATTTCGTAGTCCTCCTGGCCGTGTCCGGGGGCGGTGTGGACGCAGCCGGTGCCCGCGTCCAGTGTGACGTGCTCGCCCAGCAGTATCACGCTGTCCCTGTCAAAGAGGGGGTGTTTCGCTGCCATCAGCTCAAACTCGGAGCCCTTCATCTCGGCGAGGGTCTCAAAACTCTCAATGCCGCTGGCCTCGGCCACGCTGCCCGCCGGCTCTTTGGCTATGATATAGACCTCCTCGGAAGGGGCCTTGGCCAGAATATAGTCTAAATCCGGGTTAAGGCATATGGCCAGGTTGCCCGGAATGGTCCAGGTAGTGGTGGTCCATATGATGAAGTAGATGTCTTTCAGGTCGGCGTACTTTGAGAGCTTGCCCCTGTCGTCCTTTACGGGGAACTTGACGTAAATGGACTCGCAGGGGTCGTCTGCGTATTCAATCTCCGCCTCCGCCAGAGCGGTCTCGTCGTGAGGGCACCAGTACACGGGCTTTTTGCCCCTGTAAATATAGCCCTTCTCATACATCTTGCCGAATACCTTGACTTCCTCCGCCTCGAACTCGGGGGACATGGTGAGATAGGGGTTGTCCCAGTCCCCCAGCACACCGAGGCGCTTGAACTGTTCCCTTTGAATGTTTACGAACTTTTCCGCGAACTTCTTGCATTCGTTGCGGAACGCGGAAACGGACATCTTCTTACGGTCCAGCTTGTGCTGTTTTATGATTGCGCTCTCAATGGGCATTCCGTGGTTGTCCCAGCCGGGTGTGTAGGGGGCCTGGTATCCGGTCATGTTCTTGTACCGGACTATGAAATCCTTAAGGCACTTGTTCAGGGCCGTGCCCATATGGATGTACCCGTTGGAAAATGGCGGCCCGTCGTGGAGAATGAACAGGGGTTTGCCCTCATTTTTCTCCATGATTTTCTGGTACAGGTTCATGTCGTACCATTCTTTGAGCATGTCGGGCTCCCTTTTCGGCAGGGAAGCCCGCATGGGGAAATCTGTTTTCGGTAGGTTCAAAGTAGAGTTGTAATCCTGAGGCATGTCTGCTAACTCCAATCGTCTGTATATATTTCAACAATAAAACATTCAAAGGACGGGGCCAGGCGTTGCCCACGCTCTGCCCCGCCCCAATATCTCTGTCTGGACTGTAAATAAACGGCTATTTGCTGTAGTTGCTGCCAAAACGCAGATTATCAAGGCTGAACTTGGCGGTGGGAGCGTCCTTGCCCAGCTCCTTGCCGAAGTTATACAGCTTGGTGGGTTGGCCGTTATCCTCCTCAGCCTCGCCTTCCGTATGGATTTTTATATCCGGCTCCGGCTCGGAAGCCGCCTTGGCTACGGAGTCCTCAATGCTGCGGACTGTGTCCGCCAGCTCCTTGTCCGTCTCCCCCGGCTGGGGAGCGGCGGGCTCCTCTTCAGACAGCTCGAACTCATTGAGGGTATCGAGAAAATCCAGCTGCTTGACGCAGAGCTGGCGCAGATTTTCAATAAACTGGGCGGAACTCTTCTTCGCCTCCACAAGGCGGGCCTTTTCGTTGGCCACCTCCAGCTTGGCTTGCTTCGTTATTTTTTCAGCCTCTTTCTTGGCGGCGGCCAGGATGCTTTCGCTCTTCTCCCGGGCTTCGTTCTCAATTTGTACGCCCAGCTTCTGGGCGGAGAGCAGGGCCAGGCGCATGGCTTCCTCGGAGGAGCGGTACTCCTCAACCTTTTCCACCAGTACCTTAATCTTGCTCTTTAGAACGGTGTTTTCCTTGTAGAGGCTGGCATAGTCGTTGGAGACTTCCTCCAGAAAATCGTCCACGGCGGCCATGTCGTATCCGCCAAAGACAGCTTTTTCAAACACTTTTTCTCTGATATCCTGAGGAGTCAACATAAAGTTCACAACCCTTTCCGTTTTTTAAGCTGGAGTATAACCCCTTGGTTGCGCGCCACACGAGACGCAACCGTGCCTCCCGAGAGGAAGCAGGCTATGTATGGAACCCGTAAAAAATCTATATTAATTTCGCGCTTTTCGGCAGCGAAAAGTGCGGCCTAAAAGTACAGCCCGTTGCTTTCCAGTTCGTCTATAAGGTCGCCCATAAGGTCGACGTTATAGGGGGTGATTATATAAGTGCTGATGGCTACTTTCTTGATTTTGCCGTCCAGGGCGTAGGCCACGCCGCTTAAAAAGTCAATAAGGCGGCGGGCGACATCCTTGCTGGTCTGCTCAAGGTTCATGACAATAGTGCGCTTCTCTCTGAGGTGGTCGGCTATTTCGGCGGCGGCCTCAAAGCGCTCCGGCTTGACAAGGACAACCTGAACCTGAGAGGAGCTGTGTATGTTCACAACCTTGCTGTCCCGCTTCGGAACCGCCTGGCTGCGGTACTGGTCAAAACCTGAAAATCTTGAGGTGCTTTTCTGGCCGCTCTGCGAGGCGCTTTGAGAGGGCTGCTCTTCTACCTCGGCGCCAGTCTCCATATCTTCCTCTTCAAAAAAATCTTCTTCCTCGTCGTCGTATGGACGAGTCAGCTTTCTAAGCTCATCGAAAAGACCCATATCGAACCCTCCCTAGGTTTGTGTCAGGCGGGGGCTTGTTACCTGGGGCCAAATATAGCCGTTCCCAGACGTATCATGTTAGCGCCCTCGGCAATGGCATCGGGAAAATCTCCGCTCATGCCCATGGACAAGAAGTCCATACAGACATTATCGTATTTTTTTGCTCCAATGTCAACAAAAAGCTTGTACATGCGGCCAAACCAGGCCCTGTTTTCCCCCGGTTTCCGGGCGGCAGGCGGTATGGCCATGAGCCCCCGAACGCGGACGCAGGGAAAATATCCCATTGAATCCAGGATTTCCGGCAGCTCCTCGGGCCGGAGAGGAGACTTGGTGCCCTCGCCGGCGATATTGATTTCCAGCAGCACGTCCTGGACAGTCCCCATGGCGGCCGCCCTTCGGTCGATAAGCTTCAGAAGGTCCAGCGAATCCACGGATTCGATAAGGTCGCAGACTCCCACAACGTATTTAACCTTGTTTTTCTGCAGGTGGCCGATAAAGTGAAGGCGAGCGCCCTCGTAGGCCCCCAGCTCCATCTTTGCCCGCATTTCCTGAACCCTGTTTTCCCCTACGGCGTAGACTCCCGCCTCTACGGCCTCTCTTATGGCCTCGGGTCCTTTTGTTTTGGCCGCCGCCACCAGGAGGATTTCCGAGGGGTCCCGGCCGGCCTCCCGGGCGGCAAGCGCTATCTTTTCTCTCACACTGTTTATGTTATCCAATACAGACATGTTTTAACACCAGCTTTATTCCAAAACCTTGCCGTCATAGAGTTTTTTTCCGCTCACTATTATCTCGTTGCCCTCCCGGAGGAAGGAGGAGGTGTCCACAACGGCGTCGGCGCCGGTCCCCGGCGGCGGAACTGCCTCCATCAGGTAGTAGTCCTCTGCCTCATAGACGATGTCCACGTATTTTTTCTCCACCAGCATTCCCGTAAGGGTGTAAACATACAGACTGCCGTCCTCCTCCACGTGGACGGCTTTTTTCGGCACCCGGATGCCGGAGTACTCGTCAAACAGGACCTCCGCGGACACCTGGCGCATGGCCAGGGTTTCCGCCAGGGCCTGGCTGCAGTTGAACAGGACCACGCGTTCCCCCTTTTCCGAAGGCCCTATGTCCGCCACACGGGCGGTGACCGGCTCGCTGTAGTAGCGGCCCAGCTCCAGGCGGGCGCTTCTGCCCTCCTGAAGGCGCTCTGCGTCCTCCTCCGGCATTATGGCGGCGAAATGCCAGTCGAAGGAGCACACCAGCTTGCCTATGGACTTGGGGGAGACTTCCCGCCTGTCGTCCATGAGCTCCCTGAGCCTGGAGGGGCTGAAGCCGGAGACGCTGCCCGCCTCCAGGTGCTCGAAGCCGTCCAGGATTCTGGAAAACACGCCGGAGCTTTGGGCGGTAATCTCCACGGTGTCGGGAGAATAGCTGGCTTTAAGCCCCGCGAGCTCCGATTTTAGGGACTCCAGCTTGCCCTGGGTCATGGTCTCGTTGCCCTGTCTGAAAACCAGGGATTTCAGGCTCAGGCACCTTCTGTCCAAATCCGCCAGCTCGTGGCGGGCAACGGCGGCGCTGAGCTCCAGCACCGCGGAGCGGACGGCGGCGTCCCGGGCGCTCAGATCCTCGGCGGTGGAAAGGCTGCCAAGGAGGGTCTCCGCCCTCTGTATCTCCAGCTCCAGCTCCCGAATGCGGCTGGCTCGCGCCAGGGCGCCGTCGCTTCCATAGGCCATGGCGACGACGGCGCCTTTTGCCACCCGTTCCCCCTCGGCGGCGGTGATGTCGATGTTTTCCTTATCGCTCTCAATTACCAGTTCGTCCCGTATGATTATCCCCACCGCCGGGCCTGTGTCCCGGATGGTGGAGACCACCGCCGGCGCCGTCTGCACCGAATTGGACATCGAGCGGGCTATATATACGCCAATGTAAGCCACGATTGCCGTGAAAAGCAGCGCGGCGGTTATTTTGGTAAAGGTATCGGTACGTTTCATTTATTGCCTCAAGCGGGTTCGGGGGCCCGCGCCCGCCGGCGCGGCCCGCAAACCTGAATAATCAGAATTTGCCATTATTATCTTATATGCTTTGAATGAATAGGTCAATAGGTCTTGGTGGCACAATGGTAGAGATAGCGTGCTTATAAATCATCTGCTGCTTGCCGTCAGAGTCCACAATCACAATGAAGCTGTCGAAACCCCGGATGACTCCCTTTAGCTGGAAGCCGTTCATGAGGAAGATGGTAACCGGCAGTTTTTCCCGGCGGGCCTGATTGAGAAAGATGTCCTGCAGATTCTGTGTTTTTTGCATATGTAGCCAACTCCCTTTCCCGGCGGCCCATTCTATCTTAACACAGCGGGCCGCTCCATAAAATAGTAATTTTGTACAAAACCCCGCACAACCAATAGAAAGTCTATAAAGGCTCCACTTGAGGGCTTGTCCTTTTAGTGAAAAGCTGTTTCTTCACATACTGTCTTTTCCTCCGGCAAGGCCGGAGGAAAAGACAATCCCCCTTTTGTCCTGTTTTGCTTTCCACTGGCGCAGAGGGCAGCCCTTCGGCTGTAACTGTACAAAAGCTATTTTATACTCAGGGAGCGCAAAAACTCTGTCGAAAGACGTAGGCCCGAATCATAATCGGGCTCCTTGTCCCAAAGCAGCCAGAAAATATGGGGTTTCCGGCGCAGCCAGGTAAGCTGCCGCTTGGCGTAGCGCCGGGTCTCCTGCTTTATGGTTTCAACGGCCTCCTGGCGGCTGATTCTGCCCTTAAGGGCCGCCGCCGCCTCCTTGTAGCCTATGGCCTGCATGGCGGTGCAGTTTTCCGGAAGTCCGCTTTTCAGCAAGGCCTCCACCTCCCGGAACAGCCCCTGCTCCACCATCTGGTCCACCCGGCGGTTTATCCTGTCGTACAGGTGCTGCCGGTTTTTGAAGCTGAGGGCTATGCAGGCCGCGTCGTACCGCGGCGGGAGCTTTTTCGTCTCCTCGTCGTGCTCGGTGATGGTCTTTCCGGTCAGGTGCCAGACCTCCAGGGCCCGGACTATGCGCTTTTTGTCGGCGGGATGGAGCTTTGAAGCCCTTTCGGGGTCCACTTTCGCCAGCTCCTCCAGCATGGCCTGCCCTCCCAGGGCGTCGTACCTCCCGTTGAGCCTTGCGCGCAGGGAGTCGTCCCCGGGCGCCTCCGCAAAGCTCCTGCCGGAAATCAGGGAATCGATATAAAGCCCCGTGCCGCCCACCACAATGGGCAGCTTCCCCCTGGAGAGTATACAGTCCACGCAGCGGGAGGCCTCCTCCACGTACCTGGCCACGGAATAGCTCTCCGCCGGATCCGCCACGTCTATCATGTGGTGGGGAATGCCCCGGGTCTCCTCAGGAGTGGGCTTGGCGGTGCCGATGTCCATGCCCCGGTAAATCTGCATGGAGTCGGCGGAAACCACCTCCCCGTTCAGGGCCTCAGCGAGAAGCACCCCCAGGGCGGTCTTGCCGGAGGCGGTGGGGCCGGTCAGAACGGCAATTTTGGGCGTCATTTTCTGTTCTTTATGAGCTCCTCGTATTTTTCTATATATTCCAGAAGCGCCTTGGACTCCGTGAAGCGGTCCTCCTCCCCCTGGGCCAGGGCTTTGTACTCCTGCTTGACGGCCGCGTCCTCCGCGTCCAGGGCGGCCCACTGGTAGTCTATCATTCCCTGATAGCAGTATTCCTGGTATTCAGCTATTATCTCCTTCAAAAGGGAGAACTGCTTGTCCGTAAAATCAATTGTCATTTTATACCTCCTACAAAAAACTCTTCCAATTCTAAAAGGGACTGTGTTAAAATATCGCAAACGGAGGGAAATGTATGAGAATCAAAGTAACGTCCGAAAGCACCTGCGACCTTTCCCCGGAACTAGTGGAAAAGTACAACATCGGCATTCTTCCCCTGTATGTCATTAAAGATGGAAAAAACTTCCTCGACGGAGTGGAAATAACTTCCCAGGATATATTTGAACATGTCAAGGGCGGCGGGGAGATGTGCAGCACCGCCGCTGCCAGCATCTCAAACTATATTGACATTTTCAGGAAAATTCGGGAGGAATACGACGCGGTAATTCACGTCAGCATTTCCAGCGATTTGTCCGCCTGCCATCAGAACGCGTATCTTGTGGCCTCGGAGCTTGACAACGTCTACGTCGTGGATTCCAGAAACCTGTCCACCGGAATAAGCCATCTGGTACTGATAGCGGCGGAAATGGCCGCCGCGGGCGCAAACCCTCAGGAGATAACGGAGGAGCTGAACCGCCTCAGCCAAAAGGTGGACGCCAGCTTTATCGTGGATACCCTCCAATACCTGCACAAGGGCGGCCGGTGCAGCGCCGTGGCTGCTCTGGGGGCGAACCTCCTGAACCTGAAGCCCTGCATTGAGGTGAAGGAAGGCAAACTGGGGGTGGGCAAGAAATACAGGGGCCCCCTGAAGAAATGCCTCGTGAGCTACGTCGTGGACCGGCTTGAGGGCAGGGACGACGTGGACACCCGGCGCATCTTCATCACGGACACCGGCGTCAGCGACGAGATATACATGGAAGTGGAGGCCGCCGTCAGGGCATGCCAGCCCTTTGGGGAAATCATACATACCCGGGCGGGCTGCGTCATCTCCAATCACTGCGGTCCCAACACCCTGGGTATCCTGTTCATGAACAAGTAAACCCTGCGCCTTGCGGCGGAGGCCCTTCGGAAGGAGGGCCTCCCTTCTTTTTTACGCTATTATGGCACTAGCTAAATCCTTTTAAACTCCCGGTCCAGCTCTTTCCTCGTCAGGGTCACCGCCACCGGGCGGCCGTGGGGGCAGTACCTGACCTCCCCGGACATGACCCTTCCCGCCAGGGCCTCCAGCTCCGCGGGCTCGGAGCGCCTGCCTGCCTTGATGGCGGCCTTGCAGGCGATGGTGTGGAGAAGCTGGTCCCGCAGGCCGGCCGCGTCCCCCGCCCTGCCGGAGCGGAGCTTTTCCAGCATCTCCTCCAGCATGGGCGCCGGGTCCTCGTCGGTGTCGGCGGGCACCGCCCGGATGACAACCGAATCCTCCCCGTAGGGCTCGATTTCAAAGCCCAGCTCGGTCAGAAGCTCCCCGTGCTCGAAAATCAGCTCCAGGTCCTCCGCCCCCGGGGAGAAAGTGGCGGGGAGAATCAGCACCTGGGACATAAGCTCGCCCTGCTGGGCCTTCAGCCTGTCGAATATAATCCGCTCGTGGGCGGCGTGCTTGTCAATGAGGGTGAGGGCGTCTCCCTGCTCCACTATTATGTAGGTGCCCAGGGCCTCCCCCACCACGCGGAAGCTCTCGCCGGGGGGCGCCTCCGGGTCTGCCGACGGCGCCGCCTTTTCATGTTTCACGTGAAACATTGGAATGTTAGCGGCCTGCCGCGGCCTTTCCTCCCTGGGCATTGGGATGCTTATCTGGTACCCCGACTCCTCTTCCCGGAGAGGGGCCCGGAAAAGACTCTCCTTGCTTAACGGGGGAGCCTCCTTCCTGGCGGGGGCCGCGTATGTATCGGGTTTCGAGACGGGTGCGCCTTCCCGGGAGCCGTCCTTTTTCAGCCCCAGGACCGCCTGGGTGCCGCCGGAGAGCCGGATTTCGGCGGTGTTCCCGCCGCGGCTCAGGGCGGACAGGGCGGCGTAGTACACAGCGTCGAAGACTCTCTTTTCGTCGGAAAACTTGACCTCCCGCTTGGTGGGATGCACGTTCACGTCCACCGAGGCGTAGCTCATCTCCAGGTACAGCACGCAGTAGGGAAAGCGCCCCGTCATCATGCTGTTCTGGTAGGCCTGCTCCAGCGCCGCCTGGAGCGTTTTGGACTTAATATACCTGCCGTTGCAGAAGAAGTACTGGGAGTTCCTGTTGCCCCTGCCGGCGTGGGGCACGCTCACATACCCCCGGACCGCCACGGCCTCGTCGCCGGATGCGCACTCCAGCATGTTGGACGCCATGTCCCTGCCCAGCAGGCTGTAAATGCAGCTGTCAATCCTGCCGTCCCCGGGGGAGAAAAACTCCTCCTTCCCGTCCTTTATGCAGCGCAGGGAAACATCCGGCCTGCCCAGGGCGCAGCACAGTGCGGCGGAAACGCAGTTTGCGCCCTCCGCCCTGTCGGACTTCATGAACTTAAGCCTGGCGGGGGTGTTGTAAAAAAGGTCCCGCACGATTATGGTGGTGCCCTCGGGGCAGCCCCAGGGCGTCATTTCCAGGATTTCCCCCGCCACCAGCACTACCCTTATGCCGTCGGGGGACCCCTTCTCGCGGGTGATCATTTCAATTATGCTCACCGCGGCGATGGCCGCCAGGGCCTCCCCCCGGAACCCCAGGGTGCCTATGGCCTCCAGGTCCCGCTCGCTTTTCAGCTTGCTGGTGGCGTGGCGGGTAAAGGCCAACCCCGCGTCCTCCGGGGACATGCCGCAGCCGTCGTCGGTGACCCGGATGTAGGTCATGCCCCCGCCCCGAATCTCCAGGGTGATGTTCCTGGCCCCCGCGTCTATTGAGTTTTCCAGCAGCTCCTTAACCACGGAGCCCGGACG
The DNA here is from genome assembly GCA_050944015.1 of Oscillospiraceae bacterium. Taxonomy (GTDB): domain Bacteria; phylum Bacillota; class Clostridia; order Oscillospirales; family Oscillospiraceae; genus DUOX01. The sequence goes on along the minus strand of JBMNQG010000026.1, from coordinate 10,242 downwards.
CTCCACCACCTCCCCGGCGGCGATTAAATCCGCCACATGAGGCGAGAGCAGGTTTATTTTGGCCATAAAGTCCTCCAATAGTTTTTAATCAGCAATAACTTCCCAGCGTTTATCTCAAATCCTCTGCCGCAGGAGCGTTCAGCGGAAACAGAGGGACGCACCTTTAAAGTCTGTTTTCCCTATTCCAGCACAGTTTTCAAACTAACCGCACCGTCCCGAACTACAGGTGGGAGATTCGCAAGGGGGGGCGGCTTTGTAAGAGCCCCCCTCTTGTGCGGCTCTTTGGCTACTTTCTGGCCGAACAGAAAGTAGCCCCGCCCGGAGGGCATGCCGTCTATAGATAATTGCCAGCGGCAATATCAACTTGCATCCCCTGCCGGGCGCCCGGAACACCGCAATAGGGCGTCAAAATATCGGGTTTTTACTGGTAATATGGGTATTATACATTATAATCATTGAAACTTCCACCCAAAAATGTTATTATGAAAAATACGATAAATTTCCTAAGGATGTTGCTATGGCATACAAACGCGTTGAAATAAGCGAGCAGGACATTCAGCGCCAGCTCGAAATCTGCAAAAGAATACGGGAAAAAAACGACGGGCTCTATTCGCCGCCCCTGGCCATGGTGGACACCTACGGCTGCCAGCAGAACGAGGCCGACAGCGAGAAGATAAGGGGCTACCTGCGGGAGATGGGCTACTCCTTCACCCAGAACGAGGACGAGGCGGACGTTATAGTTATAAACACCTGCGCCGTCCGGGAGCACGCGGAGCTGCGCATACTCAGCAACGTTGGGGCCCTGAACCGCACCAAGAAGAAAAACCCCGACCAGATAATCGCCCTGTGCGGCTGCATGGTGCAGCAGGAGCACATGGTGGAAAAAATAAAGCGCTCCTACAGGATTGTGGACCTGGTCTTCGGCACCCACGAGCTCTGGCGCTTTCCGGAGCTTCTGGAACAGGTCATGTCCGGCAGGAAGCGGGTTTTCGCCGTCCGGGACATGGACGGGGTCATTGCCGAGGGAGTGCCCCACGCCCGGGACAGCGGCATAAAGGCGTGGCTGTCCATCATGTACGGCTGCAACAACTTCTGCACCTACTGCGTGGTGCCCTACGTCCGGGGCCGGGAGCGGTCCCGCCTGCCCGGGGACATACTGGCGGAGGCCCGCACCCTGGTGGAGAACGGCTACAAGGACATCACCCTTCTGGGCCAGAACGTAAACTCCTACGGCAAGGATTTGGGGCTTGGGGTCGACTTTGCCGACCTTCTCCGGCAGATGAACGAAATCCCCGGGGAGTTTCTCATCAGGTTCATGACCAGCCACCCCAAGGACGCCACTGAAAAGCTCTTTAGCACCATGGCGGAATGCGAAAAATGCGCCCGGCACATTCACCTGCCGGTGCAGTCCGGCAGCGCAAGGATACTCAGGGCCATGAACCGGGTATATACGCCGGAGCAGTATATCGCTCTGGTGGACCGCGCCCGGGAGCTGATGCCGGATTTGGTTATCACCACCGACATTATAGTGGGCTTCCCCGGCGAGACAGAGGAGGATTTCGAGGTCACCCTCCGGCTGGTGGAGCGGGTCAGGTTCGACGCCGCCTTCACCTTCATCTACTCCAAGCGCAGCGGCACCCCCGCCGCCGAAATGCCGGACCCCGTCACCAGGGAGGAAAAGCAGCATCGCTTCGACAGGCTGCTGGCCCTGCAGAACGCTGTTTCCGCGGAAAAGCACGCCGCCTACGTGGGCAGGGTTGTGCGTGTCCTGGTGGACGACCTGTCCGAAGACGGGCGCTGCGATTTCAGGGGCCGCACCAACGGCGGCAGGCTGGTGCATATAAAGGGCAAAAACACCGCCCTGGGCGAGTTTGCGGACGTAAAGATTACGGAAAGCAGCACCTGGGCCCTTTTCGGGGAGCTGGTTTAGCCCTTTTCGCCGCCCCTGCGTAAACCACGGATAAAACCTTCATATACACAGAAACGGAGGTTAAAAATGGCGGAACTCACCCCCATGAAAAGGCAATACTACGAAATAAAGTCCAAGTACCCCAACTGCCTTCTGTTTTTCCGGCTGGGAGACTTTTACGAGATGTTCGACGAGGACGCCAAAATCGCCTCGAAGGAGCTGGACCTGACCCTCACCACAAGAGACAGGGGCAAGGACCCGGAGGACCAGACCCCCATGTGCGGCGTCCCCTACCATTCCGCGGAGGCCTATATAGCCCGGCTTATACAAAAGGGCTACAAGGTGGCCATCTGCGAGCAGATGGAGGACCCCGCCCTGGCCAAGGGCTTGGTGAGCCGGGAGGTCATACGGGTCATCACCCCAGGCACGGTGACGGACAGCTCCATGCTGGAGGAGAGCAGGTCCAACTACCTGTGCTCCATATACCTGGACTACACCTCCGGCGCCGTGGCCTTCTGCGACATTTCCACGGGGGAATTCTGCCTCACCTCCTTCAGGGAGGACGCCCCCACCCACATAATCAACGAGCTGGCCCGCTTTTCCCCCAGGGAGGCGGTGCTGAGCCCCGGGGCGTCTGAGAACAGGGAAATATGCGAGTTTCTTATAAAGCGCCTGGGCTGCCACATTGAAAAGGGAGACGAGCGCTTCGACTTCATGCAAAGCGCCGCTCAGGTCTGCGAGCAGTTTGGAGTCTCCAGCACAGACCAGGCGGGCCTTGGCGACTCCCCCGCCGGGGTCTGCGCCGCCGGCGGGCTTTTAAGCTACATAAAGGAAACCCAAAAGTGCGAGCTGGCCCATATAAGGGCTTTGGACATATATTCCGGCTCCCGTTACATGGAGCTGGACTACACCACCCGAAAGAACCTGGAGCTTACGGAGAACCTGCGCACCGGCGAAAAGCGGGGCAGCCTCCTCTGGGTCCTTGACAAGACAAAAACCCCCATGGGGGGCAGGCTCCTGCGCTCCTGGGTGGAGAGGCCCCTCCTCTCCCCCGTGGCCATCAAGCGCCGGCTTGCAGCCGTCCAGGAGCTTGTGGCCGGCAACGTGGTCCGCAGCGAACTCATGCAGCACCTGAAGGAAATCGGGGACATACAGCGGCTGGCGGGCCGGGTGGTGTACGGCACCGCCAACGGCCGGGACCTGCTGGCCCTGGGCAGCTACTGCTCAAGGCTCCCCGCCCTGGCGGAATGCCTCAAGGGCATAAGGAGCGCCATGCTGCGGGAGATAGCCGCCATGGACGTGCTGGAGGACGTGAGCGCCCTGATAAGCCGGGCCATCTGCGACGACCCTCCCTTTTCCGTCCGGGAAGGCGGCATACTCCGCACCGGCTACAGCGAGGAAGTTGACAGGCTGCGGGAAATCCGGGACAACGGCGCCCGGCTTGTGAGCGAGCTGGAACAGCGGGAGCGGGAGCGCACGGGTATAAAAAAGCTGAAAGTGGGCTATAACCGTGTATTCGGGTACTACATAGACATGCCCCGCAGCGCTTCAGACCAGGTGCCGGAGGACTACATAAGAAAGCAGACCCTGGTGTCCAGCGAGCGCTACTTCACCCAGGAGCTCAAGGAGCTGGAAAACACCCTCCTCACCGCCAGGGAGCGGATTGCGGAGCTGGAATACCAGTACTTCGTCCACGTCAGGGAAACCGTGGCAAAGCAGGTGAAGCGCCTGCAGGCTGCGGCGGAGGCGGTGGCGCAGCTGGACGTCCTCTGCTCCCTGGCGGAAGTGGCGGTGAGGAACAACTACTGCATGCCGGAAGTGGACATGGGCCGCACCATACACATAATTGAGGGGCGGCACCCGGTGGTGGAGCTCACCCAGAAGGACGTGCTTTTCGTCCCCAACGACACTTTCTTAAACGACGCCGACGACAGGGTGGCCATCATCACCGGCCCCAACATGGCTGGAAAGTCCACCTACATGCGGCAGACCGCCCTCATCGTGCTCATGGCCCAGATGGGCAGCTTCGTGCCGGCCAAGAGCGCCACCATAGGCATTGTGGACAGGGTCTTCACCAGAATCGGCGCCTCCGACGACCTGGCCTCCGGCCAGAGCACCTTCATGGTGGAGATGACGGAGATGTCGGAGATAATAAAGCACGCCACAGCCGCCAGCCTGCTCATTCTGGACGAGATAGGCCGGGGCACCTCCACCTACGACGGCATGGCCATAGCCAGGGCGGTGCTGGAATACTGCGCCGACAAGCGGAAGCTGGGGGCAAAGACCATGTTCGCCACCCACTACCACGAGCTGTCCGCCCTGGAGGGAGAGCTGCCCGGCGTCCGCAATTACAGCATAACCGCCAAGAAGCAGGGGGACACCCTGATTTTCCTGCGGAAAATAGTGCCCGGCGCCGCCGACGACAGCTACGGAATAGAAGTGGCGAAGCTGGCCGGCCTGCCGGAGAGCGTCATAAACAGGGCCAAGTCCCACCTGAAAAAGCTGGAGGAAAGTAGGGGCCGGATAAGCTCCTCCGCCCCCCGGCAGCCCCGGGACGGTCAGATTAGCCTCGGCGATGTGGGCGCCGGCCAGGTCATGGAGCGCCTGCGTAAAGTGAACCTGGACACCTTAACCCCCATCGAGGCCATGAACCTTCTATACGAGCTTAAAAAGAAAGTAGATGCCTGATGCAGATTAAAACTCCCGAATTCAATAACTCGATGAAGCGCAGTGAAAAAATTCTGGGCTGGATGTACCTGCCCCTTCACGTCTTCGTAATCCCCTTCCTCCTGGGCGTGTATTCCTACGTGGCCCCGGACGTGCCTAATACTACCGTCCTCAACGTGGCGTACTACGCGGTGGGCATAGTCTACGTGCTGCTTTTCATGCGCGGCTTCCTGCGCCGCAGCTTCGACACCATGCTGGACCATAAGTTAAACAGCTTTTTGTCCCTGGTCTCCGCCTACTTCCTCAACGCCTTTCTGTCTTACGTGGTCTTTCTTGTCATGCAGCTTTTCACCGCGGAGCTGGAAAACCCCAACAACGAGTTTGTAAACGCCATGGCCCAGGAGGGCTATAAATCCGTCTTTGTGATGGCGGTGTTTTTGGGCCCCATTGTGGAGGAGGTCCTGTTCAGGGGCGTGGTGTTCGGCTCCATAAGGAAAAGGAGCCGCCTCTGGGCCTACGTCGTATCCATAGCCCTCTTTTCCCTTTACCACGTCTGGCAGTATGCGATAGCGTACATGGACCCCACCCTGCTGCTGTACGCCCTGCAGTACGTTCCCGTCTCCATCGCCCTTGCCTGGAGTTACGAAAAAAGCGGCAGCATATGGGCGCCCATTTTCTTCCACATGGCCGTAAACGCCCTGTCCCTGACCTACATGAAAAATATGTAGAATTTTTAACTGGAATAAATAAATCATCTCGGCAAAAACTAGTGCCGAGGTGATTTTATGCCCGAAAAAAAGAATAAGCAGGGGGACGTCCCCCTGGGGCTGGGCATGGCCCTGGCCCAGAACACGACGGCGCTGGAGCGGTTCGCCTCCCTTTCCCCTTCTCAAAAGGAGGCGGTGCTGCGCAGGGCGGGCCAGGTGAATTCCAAGCAGGAGATGCAGTCCCTGGTCCAGGAGCTGGCGGAAGGCTTGCTGCCGGGAATCGGCGGCGCCGCCTCCTCGACGGAGTGCACCGGCCTGAAGCCCACCCCCTCCAAGGACTCCTACGAAGAGGAATCCTACAGAGCCCTCTACTCCACGGAACTGCCGAAATAGGAAAAACTTCAGCAGGACAAAAAGCACCCTTTTCCAAAACCTCAAGACAGCAGCCTACCCCCGGCGGGATAGCCCCTCCCCCGGGGCTTTTATATTTACTGTTTTCTGTTAGACCAGATTAACCCTCGCCTGGAGCACGTTGCCCTCCGGGCGGGGCTACTTTCTGCTCGGCCAGAAAGCAGCCAAAGAGCCGCACAAGAGGGGGGCTCTTACAAAGCCGCCCCCCTCTTGCGGAACTCCCCCACTGTGGTTGGGGATAATGCGTTTGTGTGGGGATTTGTGCTGTATTCAAGAAACAGACTTTAAAGGTGCGTCCCTCTATTTTCGCTGAACGCTCCAGCGGAGAGAGTTTGGGAATTAAATCTACAAAGCCTTGCCGGCACAGGCGCACGTACGAAGTCGTGCAGCCGTATTTTCCGGCGCTTGACGCCGGCGGGAGGCAAAGCGAAGCGTCTTTTTTATTAACGGGATTCTTAAGGGCACAGCCCTTAAGCGTGTTTTGGGTACTTTTCCACGAGGAAAAGTACCGCCCCCGGCAGGGGAGGGTACTTTGATTTTGCCGCTGGTAATAATCTATAGACTGCATGCCCTCCGGGCGGGGCTGCTTTCTGCTCGGCCAGAAAGCAGCAAAAGAGCCGCACAAGAGGGGGGCTACGACTAAGCCGCCCCCCTCTTGCGGAACTCCCCTCCTGGGTTGTATGTCGCAGCGGTTGAGTTGGGATTTGTGCTGTATTCAAGAAACAGACTTTAAAGGTGCAACCCTCTATTTCCGCTAAACGCTCCAGCGGAGAGAGTTTGGGAATTAAATCTACAAAGCCTTGGTTGGCACAGGCGCACGTACGAAGTCGTGCAGCCGTATTTTCCGGCTCTTGACGCCGGCGGGAGGGCAAAGCGAAGCGTCCTTTTTCTTACGGGATTCTAGGCCTGCGCCCTTAAGCGTGTTTTGGGTACTTTTCCACGGGGAAAAGTACCGCCCCCGGCGGGGGAGACGATTTTTGCGGCTCAGTCTGTCAAGCGACTATTTTGGCCGTTTTGTGGCGAAGATATATGATATATTAAATATGAAAATAATTAAGAAATACATACAGAAAAAAGATAGGGAGTAATTGAAATGCTGGACATTAAACTTATACGCGAAAATCCTGAAGATGTAAAAAAACGCTTGAGGGCCAAGGGCGCGGACTGCGACGATGCCATTGACCGGATTCTGGAGCTGTACGCTGCCAGAAACCAGCTCAAATCCAAGGGCGACACCGCCAGAAGCGAGCAGAACAAGGTCTCAAAGCAGATTCCCGCCATGAAGAAGGCCGATCAGGACATCGCCGAGGTGCTGAACCGGATGAACGCCCTCAAGGAGGAGATAAAAGAGCTGGACGCCAGGCTGAAAGAGGTGGAGGCCGAGTACATGAGCCTGATGCTGAGCCTGCCCAACCTGCCGGACCCGGACCTCAAGCCTGGCGGTAAGGAAAACAACGAGCCACTGCGCTACTACGGGGAGCCCCACAAGTTCGATTTCGAGCCCAAACACCACGTGGACCTGTGCACAAGCCTGGGGCTCATAGACTACGAGCGGGGCGCAAAGCTGGCCGGCAGCGGTTTCTGGATTTACACCGGCATGGGCGCAAGGCTGGAGTGGGCCCTGCTGAACTACTTCATAGACACCCACATTGCCGACGGCTACGAGCTGCTGCTGGTGCCCCACATGCTGGTGTACGAGTGCGGCCTCACCGCCGGGCAGTTCCCTAAGTTCGAGGACGAGGTATTTAAAATTGCCAATCCCACCGACGACAGGATGCACTACATGCTGCCCACCGCGGAGGCGGCCCTGGTGAGCCTTTACAGGAACGAGATATTAAACGAGTCCGACCTGCCTAAAAAGTTCATTTCCTACACGCCCTGCTTCAGGAGGGAGGCAGGCTCCTACCGCTCCGACGAGAGGGGCATGGTCCGGGGCCACCAGTTCAATAAGGTGGAAATGGTCCAGTACACCACGCCGGAAGGCTCCGACGAGGCCTTCGAGGAGCTGGTCACAAAGGCGGAAAACCTTGTGAAGGGCCTGGGCTTCCACTTCCGCACCGTCAAGCTGGCGGCAGGGGACTGCTCCTCCGCCATGGCCCGCACCTACGACATTGAAATACAGATACCCTCAATGAACGGGTACAAGGAGGTCTCCTCCGTTTCCAACGCCCGTGACTACCAGGCCAGGCGGGGCAACATGCGCTTCCGCCGGAAGGACACCGGCAAAATCGAATACGTGCACACACTTAACGGCAGCGGCCTGGCCACAAGCCGCATCCTGCCCGCCCTGGTTGAGCAGAACCAGCTTAAAGACGGCTCCGTGGTGGTGCCGGAAGCACTGCGCAAGTATCTTGGCGGGATAGAGGTTATAAAACCGTTATCCTAATAGGATAATATCGCGGGGATGCCCTCCGGGCGGGGCTACTTTCTGTTTGGCCAGAAAGTAGCCAAAGAGCCGCACAAGAGGGGGGCTCTGACAAAGCCGCCCCCCTCTTGCGAATCTCCCCTCTAAGGGTCAGCCGGTGCGCATGTGTTTGGAATTGTCCTGAATCCGCGCACACAGACTTTAAAGGTGCATGCCTTTCTTTCCGCTAAACGCTCCTGCGGTGGTAGTTTTGAAATTGGCTAGCTGTGATAAGCAATGCCCCCGGCAGGGGAGGGCGATTTTGCTGGACGCTGGTGCGGTGTGAAATTGGAGACAAACTAAAGGGGAAAAGTACCGCCCCCGGCGGAGGTAAGCCCGGCGGACAGGGCGGACTCACGCACGGTTGAAAAACGGCGAAAGCCGACAAAAGATAAAGTCAATACGGAGGGAGAAATATGGAAAACAGCGGCAGAAAAGGTTTCTTTGGGGAATTCAAGGAATTCATATCCCGGGGTAGCGTTATTGACTTGGCGGTGGGCGTAATCATAGGCGGCGCATTTTCCTCAATAACAAACTCCCTCGTCAACGACGTAATTATGCCTATCGTGAGCATGTTCATCGGAGGCATCAACTTCGACAGCTGGCAAATCGTCCTGCCCAACCTTTTCGGGACGGTGCAGGAGGAGCCAAACACCATCAACATCGGGCTGTTCATCGCCACGGTTATCAACTTCCTTATCCTTGCCCTTGTGATATTCCTGCTGATACGCGGAATAAACAGGGTAATGGCCAGAATGGAGGCACAGAAGAAGGCGGAGGAGGAGAAAGCGGAGGAGGCGCCCCCGGCGGAGCCCGCACCCACCGCGGAGCAGCTTCTGGCCGAAATACTGGCGGAGCTGAGGAAGGACTGAGACTTGCGCGCGGGGAGGAGGCGGGGCTTCCTCCCCTTGTGAACAAAAGCGGGTGGTGTTCATGAAGACAGCGTTTACGGCGGCGGGACTGAGCCTTCTCGCCGTCTTTCTGGCCTACGCCTTCAGGCTGACCCTATGGAACTCCCTGGGGCTGAACCCCGAGACCATAGTTCTTGAGGAATACGGGGACATGATGCTGGAGGCCCGGGGGCTGTTTATGGAAATGTCCGAGGAATTCCAGAGCCTCGCCCGGGCTGCGGCGGACATGGAGGGGCTGCATATCCTGCGGCGGGCCGACGGCAGGCCGGCGGCAATCAGGGGCAACGAGGCAATGGAGCCGGCCAGCGTTTTTGCGGGACCGGGGGCGGAGGATTTGGACGCCCTGCTTGAAAACCTTGAGGCGGTTTTCCGGGGCGCGGAAGTGGCGGTGCCGGGGGACGGAGGCGAGGAGACCGAAGCCGCCCACGCCCAGGTGCTGAGCATTTCTGTGACGGAGGACGCGATGGAGTTTTATACCCATTTTCATAAGCTGGGCTACGTCGGGATATGCTATAAAAAGACACCGGAAGCCGGCGAAAACCGCGACCGTATCGAGCTGGTGGAGGACTGGCAGATATTCTATAAAATGGACTGAGCCGACAAGGAGTGGACCACATGAGGAAAGAGGTAAAAACGAAGGACGCGCCGGAGGCCATCGGGCCCTATTCCCAGGGAATTTCGGCGGCGGGGTTCGTATTCGTGTCCGGGCAGCTGCCAATAGACCCCGTTACAGGCGGGTTCCCGGAAGGGGGCATAGAAAACCAGACCCGGCAGGCTCTTCGGAACCTGAAGGCGGTGCTGGAGGCGGGGGGCAGCAGGATGGAAAACGTGGTGAAGACCACGGTGTTTTTGAGAGACCTGGAGGATTTTCCCGCCATGAACAGGGTGTACGGGGAGTTTTTCAGCGGGGTTTACCCCGCCCGTAGCACAGTTCAGGCGGCCGGCCTGCCCAAGGGCGCCTTGGTGGAAATCGAGGCTATAGCGTTAATGGCATAAGGTTAATAATTTGCCGCCCCGCGGGGCAGTTTTTTTGTTTGGCTGCCCTCCGGGCGGGGCTACTTTCTGCTCGGCCAGAAAGCAGCCAAAGAGCCGCACAAGAGGGGGGCTCCGACAAAGCCGCCCCCCTCTTGCGAATCTCCCCCCTTTGTCGGCAGGTCTGTACGGCTGATTTGACGATTGTGCTATACTCGAGGGAACAGACTTTAAAGGTGCGCGCTTCTGTTTCCGCTGGAC